>CAYSKA010000038.1:0-11270 GCA_964431505.1 uncultured Oscillospiraceae bacterium | reverse complement strand
GACGAAGACGCTCCGGAACCGGCAACCGTTGCTTCGTTTACCCTGCTTCGTGAGCAGCTCATGGAGGTGCTGGATACGCTCACTCCTCGTGAAGAAATGGTTATACGGCTAAGATTCGGCCTTGACGACGGAAAAACCAGGACGCTTGAAGAGGTTGGACGCGTGTTTAAGGTTACGCGTGAGCGGATACGGCAGATTGAGGCCAAAGCGCTCAGAAAGCTCCGCCAGCCAAGCCGCAGCAAAAAGCTTCGGGATTTTCTTGAGTAAACACCAGGTGAAGAACATATAAAACAAGCAGGAGCCAGTAAAGGGAAAAGCCGATAAGGAAGTGTTGATAACGAACCAACTTAGCGGCTGACAAACAGGTGCAACGAAAGAAGGGTGAGAAGCAGATGCTTTTCACCCTTCTTTTTACACTATAGATTGTCTATAAAGAAGGGACAGGCGGCATTGTCAATTTCATCGTCCGCAATGCCGAAGGGCTCTGCTGCTCCCCAAGACGGAGGTTATGCTCATTATCTACCCGATGTATCAGAAGTTGTCTATCCCTTTTTCGTACAAATGTAAAGCAGATGGCTTGAACTCCCAAGCAGTTCTCTCTTCTCACAAGCAGCAAGATGATACTTAGCAAATAGTTCAAATTCCTCATCCGACATAACAAAATCACTTCGTCCTTCAGTAAGTTCAAGTATACTATCTACCGCTACAGTTGCTATATATTGAACGTTTTTTTGTTTAAACAGCTGTTCAAATTCTGCAATATCATACCCTGTAAAAAGCTGCTCTTCAAAATGCTTTACTCTATAATCGCTTGTAAAGTTTTCCTCCAACCCGGCGAGAAGATTTCCTTGCAGATAATTATTGAAAAGAATAGAGTAAACAGACAGAAATGCCGCAAGTATCACTCCATCTTCTCTTGTAACTCTAATTGCTTCATCAAGAGCCCTTTGTACATCAGCTTCATCATAAAGATGATATAGCGGTCCTAACACCATTGTAATATCGAATTCATTGTCCGCAAACCTACCAAGATCCAGTGCATCGCCTCGAAAAGATTGGATGTTCTTTAAATCATTGCTGTTGTTCTTTAATATCTCAAGATTATGTTCTACAAGTTCTACTGCCGTCACTTCATAACCTTCCCTTGCAAGAGCTATTGAGTACCTGCCGGTACCAGCACCTATCTCCAGTATTCTGGCTCCGTCCTTTGCAAAACGACGGACATAGTTCATTGTAGTTACATATTCCAGTTGTCCGTGTCTGCTCCTACTCAATCGAGCGTCTTCATTAATCTCGTTATAAAACGCGTTCACTATTTCTACTCTTTTACTCATAATTCCCTTCCGCAACGTCCAATTTTCGCTCAGTCAGATTATATAAATAACCTTACATAAGCATTTGTGTGTAAAACATTGTTTGTCAGAATAGTATACCATACCTGTGCAAGGCACACCACGATAATGCATTCATTCGCTGTGAGTGAGCGAATGTTTTTGCTTAATCATTGGGGGAATGGAATAGGATAGCCTGTTCCCATGCTTGCTCCGTGGTTAGTACATCAGAAAGGACCTTTTACCCAAATCGTTCATGGCAGGGGGGCGTTTAGCTCCGGCAGGTTTTCAGGCGCCGCCGCCGCCATCTTATCGAAATAATATGTTATTATATCCTCGATGGCCGGCGCGCTGGAGCTTCCGGAATAACCGGAGGGCACACAGACGACTATGGCGATATCCGCATTATCACGTGGCGCGTATGTTACAAACCAAGAGGTATTTTCAATATCAATGGTATCGTTTCCTACCTGCGCTGTTCCGGTTTTTCCGCTGATTCTGGCCAAATAGCCCTTTTCCTGGAATTCCTGACTGAACTTTTTGCTTGCCGTGCCCCCATCCTCAGGCGAAACGACGCCCTTTAATCCCTCACGTATAGCATTCCAGTACTCGGCCGGCGCGTCGATCTTATCATAAACGCTAGGCCCAATTTCGTTCACAATTTCTCCGCCGCTGTCAATGATTTTATCGACAATATGTACGTCGTAAACCGTACCTCCATTTGCAAGCGCAGCCACATAGCGGGCTACGGCAACTGGCGTTACAAGCGAAACACCCTGCCCGATACCGGTACGTATGGTCTGGGTAGCTTTCCACTGAATTTCGTTTAGAATCGACATTATCTCCTCTATCCATGGCTGAACCCTTGTTATACCCTCAGGTATGCCTATGGTTTCGGCGATTATCCGCCTTGCATCCGCTCCCTTGCCTTCGAGTTTTCCGTCCTGAAGCTGCATCAATAGCAGGGCGCACTTCGTTACATCCTCATCGTCCGCCGCTTTGCCGCTCAAGGCTAAATATCCATACAAGCGATCCTTTAGAACACGGTATACATAGCTTGGCAGGCTCGTTTTCTGGTCGCCAAGCGTCATAGATTCTACATCAGTTCTTATTAGCGAATTATCAAACAGAACGTTCTGACCTCCGACTATGCCGTTAGTCTCGCCGGTAAGCTCTACTCCGGTTAGCGATGTAAGCCCCAGCCTTTGAGCCCACCTGTTAAGCCGCTCAATTCCAAGCCGGTTAGCTACCTCAAAGAAATAGTAGTTGCAGGAATTCGTTAGCGCCTTAACCAAGTCCTGGTCTGCATGGGTTGAAGGATAGTCCGTATGGCAGCTAGGCGCATTGCGCTCTATGGGGTCGCCATTTTCATCGTATAGGATGTATTTTCCCATATCGCTTATCGTTTCAGTAAGGCTCAGCTCACCTTCCATAAGCCCCGCAAGTCCCGTGACCATCTTAAAGATTGAGCCCGGGGCCAGCTTGGCCGATACGGCTTTATTCCTAAGCGGTGTAGTGTTCTTGGAGGATTCCCCAAACAGGTACTCGTTCTGCTCGTTAGTCAGGCCCTTGATAAACCAGTTGGGATCGAACCTGGGATTTGACGCCAGAGCCAGAACCTCTCCCGAGTTAACGTCCAATACCACTATGGCGCCGGTTTCCGCAGTTTTAATATCATCATATTTTGAATATTTATCATCCTCGTTTGCCTCAATAAGTCCCCTTTCATGCTCTGCCAGTTCTTTAACAAGATCATCAAGCGCCTGTTCTGCAACCCGCTGGAACGGTAGGTCTATCGTGAGCATTACATCATCGCCGTCCGTGGCAGGCGTTGATGACAGCTCCCTTACTATAGCCTTATTTTTATTTACTTCCATCACCTTGCTGCCCTGATGCTCTGTAGTAGCGGCCGTCAGGCACTCCTCCATTGTACGCTCCACGCCGGCAACGCCTATATAATCGCTGTACGTATAGCCCTTTTCCAGCATCTCTTCAGTAACGGTACGCTGCATGTACCCAACTATGTGGGACGCCGTTTCCCCATATGGATATACCCTGGTAGTACTCTGAGATGTCCGAAGGCCCGGCAACTGGTCCTTCATTGTTTCAATTTCAGCCACAACCTCCATGCTTACGTCGTAAGCTATTGTTATTGGTTCGTAAGCCTTGTAGTTGTTAAGGTTGACTTCCTGACGTATTGATATGATCTTCACCGCGTCCTCAAACGGCATCTCTTCCGGTATATACCATGCCGAGCGCAGATCCAGATAAGCGTCCTGAGCCTTTTTCCATGTACCCATATCGTCTTGATCAGCTATTCTGAAACCCATGGCGTCACAGAAATTTTTATAGCGTGCCTTTATCGCAGCCTCGCTTGTTACACCCCAATTATAATACAGGCTTCCATCCTCATTTTCCTGTATATAGGATGTATTTATTATGGTTCCCCCGCCCTCTTCTATTATAGCTATTGCTTTAATAAGGGCTTCTGTATAAATGGCGCTGTCATAATCGGTGCGTTTGTTACCATCGCGCAGGAATTCGACATTATAGCAGTTTTCACTATATGCCAGCACTATTCCGTTTCTGTCCATTATGCTGCCCCTTGTACCCTTCACGGCAATGCTGGCGGTGCTCTCCTCAGACGCCTGCTGCGCCATGCTTTCCCCTTCCCCAAGGGTAAGTACTCCCAGCTGAAATATTAAGGCGCCCATCATTGCAAGCATTACTAATGAAATTATCAAAAATCGCGGAACCAACTGTCTTTTCATTTATCTAACACCTCTGCGTTCTTTAACTTCGGAAACTATCGATTTATGCTTGCCTATCAGTATACGCTTCATTACAATATGTATTGGTATGCATATTCCCCCTGTAAGCAGACAGCATGGAAGGATATAGGCTACAAGCATCAATCCATAATTAAATCTAGCGCCTGCAAGCAAGGCTGCTAGGCATAAAACATTTTCTTTGAAAAATGTACTGACAACCGCTGTAATGGCAGGTATTATAACGTTGTCAGCGTAAAACTTTTTATAAAACACTCCTCCTGCAATTCCAGCAGCGATATACGCAATGGCGCTCAAGCCAACTATCTTGTTAAAAAATACATCCATCATAAGTCCAACGCCAAGCCCTATAATCGAGGCCGGCAGGCCGCCCAATAACACCCCTATTGAAACTATTAGCGCCAATATAGCGTCCGGACGGATGCCGAATATATTTATGTTTGTAAAAAAGGCGGCATTTAAATATGAACACACAATTATACTTACAGCCATTGCCAAGGCATATCTTTTCAAAGGTTATTCCTCCCCAGATGCATCTATCAGGACCATAACTTCCTCTAGATGAAGGAAGTCCACCGAGGGTTCAACGATGGCATTGCGCATTTCCGAATCATCCGTTCTTCGGATTACCTCAGTAACAATCCCTACGGATATGGCTTTGGGATAAGATCCGCCCCCAAGGCCGCTTGTCACTATTTTATCGCCCGGAACCAGATCGCTTCCGGACGGCAGATATGACAGCTCCAAGTTATATCCGTCGCCTCCTACTGCAATCGACCCTTTGACTATTCCATTGTCCCTGGTGCGCTCTACCATAACGCTTACGTTCATGCTGCCGTCAATGATGGATGTTACCTTGCACCATGTCGCGCCTACATCCGTTACTTTACCCACCAGCCCATATGCGTTAACCACTGGCATACCTTCCTCAATTCCATGATTTCGCCCCACATTGATTGTCATGGTGTCAAACCAGGCGCTCTGGCTTTTTCCTATCACCTGCGCTGTGACATATTGAGAATCCCCATATGAATTGATAAAGTTTAAAAGCTCCTTTAGTCTTTCGTTCTCCTCTTTGACAGTTTCATACTCTGATAAAATCTGTTGCAGCTGAGCCAACTGGGTCTTTAGCTGCTGATTTTCAATATCAGCGTCCGTTGTGTTAAAAAGGCCCTGAAAAAAATTTGCCACTGCATCCGACGCCTTATATGAAAACGTCTGAATGGGTTGAAAAATGGATCCTGCAGTGCTTTCAATCCAGGTAAGAGTTCTTTCCCCTGAAGTAGCCAGCGCAAGAACGCATAAAAGTACTACCGCTATTATCGTAATCAGAGCGGGTTTATTTTCAAGCAATTTTTTCATAAGCAACTGCCCTTTCAGGTTCCATTTATTCGGTTAAT
Organism: uncultured Oscillospiraceae bacterium; assembly: GCA_964431505.1. Lineage (GTDB taxonomy): Bacteria > Bacillota > Clostridia > Christensenellales > CAG-138 > UMGS946. The sequence continues at coordinate 5,750 of CAYSKA010000038.1, read as the reverse complement.
TATAACCTTAATACAAGCTTTAAGCAAGAACGCAAGACAAAACGTCACAAAATGTTTATCTATAATCAAAAAAATCCCAAGCCATTTATTATTTAATTAATAAAGATTGAATTTAATATGAGTAATTCATCGATTTATTTTGTAATTTTAAAAATAATAATCAATATTTTAAAACAACTGCCGAATATAATTACCCGTTTACAACCTTCACCGCATAATTAAGCACCTCGTTTCGGGCAAATTCTATATCAACGCTGCTAAACGCTCCATTCTCATATAGAATCCTACCCTGCACCATTGTAAGGCAAACATCAGCTCCCCTGCCGCTGTAAACAACTGCCGAAACGGGGTCATATGCCGGCGTAAGATTCAAATGCCTTGTATCCAATAAAATTATATCCGCATCGTATCCCTCTGCTATTGACCCTATTTGCCCTGCCCTGCCCTGTGCTGCAGCCGCGTTTACCGTTGCAAGCTTTAGCGCCTGGTACGCTGTCATGGCGGACGGATCTTTTGAGACGCCCTTTGCAAGCAGCGCGGCAAGCTTTATTTCCTCAAACAAGTCGTGTGAGTTATTGGAGCAGCATCCGTCTGTACCAAGTGAAACATTGATGCCCTTTAAAATCATGGATCTTATATCCGCTATCCCGCTGGCAAGCTTTAAATTCGACACAGGGCAATGGGACACTGAAACGCTCTTTTGCGCCATTAAATCCATATCATCCGGCTCAATATATACGCAGTGCGCCGCCAAAACCGGCGTGTCAAACACGCCCTCATCCGAAAAAACCTGCGCCGGCGTTTTTCCATAGCGCTTCTTACACTTCTCATGTTCAGATAGCGTTTCAGACAGGTGCAGATGGGTTATCAATCCATATTCTTCAGCGATTGCATGAATGAATCCCCACACGTCTGGAAATGAGGTGTACTCGGCATGAATTGAAACGTCCGCGCGTATTCTGCCGTTGCCCGAGCCATGCCAGCATCTTATAAGTTCAATGGTTTCAACGATGCTTCGATCTTTATTGTAGTCAAAGCCATTTGTGTCTATCGCAACAACCGCATTGCTTAGTGACGCCCTGATTCCCAGCTCCAACGCCAGCTTCGCTACTGCGGGCTGAAAAAAATACATGTCGCTTATGGACGTCGTTCCGTTTCTCAACATCTCGGCTGCTCCCAGCCTGAATCCGGCCAGAACAGACCTTTCGTCCAGCTTTGCCTCAACCGGCAATACTTTATTATATAGCCATTCGTCAAGCTTATAATCGTCAGCGTACCCCCTCATCACGCACATGGCGGTGTGCGCGTGCGTATTTATCAATCCGGGCATCAAAATCCGTTCTTTACAGTCTCTAATTCTATTAACTGAAACAGCCGGCCGGCCGTTTCCGACATATGCAATTTTTCCATTGCTAACGCCTACGTAGCCATCAAAAATCGTAGGATGTTTATCATCCATTGTAATTATATTCGCGTTTGAAAACAGGATATCCAAGCTGTCAACCATACTCTTTCCCCATCAATAAATTCTTATCTTAAGCTCAATGCGCCATATAGAAACGCAGTTAATGAATACAGCTACGCTTATAACTTAGGCGAGTACAATAATGGCGCTTGAGAATCATCCGTTGCCGGTTGATACGTTTATGTCCTTGCCATCAAGCATTACACGAACAGTGCCGTCAATATCGGTTCTATAGAGCTTGATTTCTAAGCGTTCAAGCAAATCTACGGTCTCTTGATGGGGATGGCCGTATTTATTTTCCTTTCCCATCATTCCTACCGCTATTTGGGGTGATACGGCATTTAAAAACGCCTCTCCGGAGGAAGTTGACGAACCGTGATGGCCCAGCTTCAATACGTCCGCCTTAAAAAGCGAAGCCGGCAATCTTGACATAGCGATGTTTTCAGCGCCGCTTTCAGCATCACCTGTAAACAGTATGGAGGTATCCCCGTATTTTACTCTGATCATTATGCTTTCATCATTCAGGTCTTTGTAATCAGCCTCCTCAAAGGGGGACAGTATTTTGACCTCTACATCGGGGTCCCATTCAATAAACGGCTCCGCTCCCGCAGCCGCCTGATATACCGTGATGTCATTATCCTCCAGAGCATCCAGCATCCTTTCAAACGTGACTGTGGTATGTACGGCGTCGGTCATATAAAAGGCGCCTATAGAGTAATCCTGAATTATATTTTGCATGCTGCCAATGTGGTCGCTGTGCGGATGGGTAGCAATTACCACATCTAAAGCATCTACGCCCTGGCAGGTCAAAAATTCATTTATATCATCATAATATTTGCCCTCTCCGCTGTCAATCAGCATGGTTTTGCCTGAGGGTGATTCCAAAAATATGCAATCCCCTTGGCCTACGTCAATAAACCATGCACAAAGCATGCCGTCATTTACGGGCGTATGTTTCAACCCGTTAGTTGGATCGTCAAAGCCTTCCTGTCCCGTTCTATCCGGATGTGCGTCAATCTGCACTATTAAACCACAGGCCATAAGCCACGGCATCATAAAGATGAGCACAAAAATTAAAACAATAAAACGAACTAACACAAGCCTGGAACTATCCGAACTATTTGGCATGGCCTACCTCTTATATAAAGAATACTGGAATATTATACAACACTTATATTAAAAAGGAAACCCCTAAAGGACGTGAGGCAGGGAACCGTAACCTCAAACGGCTATCTTAAGCATCTTTTATGCCATAGCCGTTGGCAATGCCACTCTGGATGTACCTGCCTCCTCATTCCCGCATCTAACGCAAAACGTGGCTCTTTTTGAGGTCTTCGAGTCTGAAGCGTGTAAATAAAGGCGGAGCTTAAAGCCATGGCGCCCTATGGCAGGCTTCGTGACAATGCCAGAGGCCACATTCGCCGTTTTAGGCCGGTATCTTCCTGTCTCAGCTTCCCTTAGGTCATGTTTGCATCAAATATGATTAGAGCCGCTCACTTATGATATAATGGTGATAACAGATGTTTTGAAAGGAATGCTATCTATGCTTAAGCGCTTATTTAATGCACTTATATTGATGCTTATATTGGCGTTCATGTCAGCCTGCTCGCCGGACGGCGGCCAGAAAGGCAATATGGGCGATCAAGGGGACGGCCCTTTGATAAATGATATGTCAACTCCACTTAAGGGCGGCTCGGATGATATTGAGAATGCTAACCTGGCCTCTGTAAATATAAGCGCCGATGGCTCAGCCTCTAAAATTGCTCTCAGTTTTAATGAGGGAAGCAGGGTTTCTGGAGATATGGTTGAGGAAAAAGCGAATGGCGTGCCTTCATACACGGTTGTCAGCCTAGGCGATCCACAGCGTATAATTATTGAGCTTCCTGAGGTGGAACATTGGGATTATGAATTTAATACGCCCTTCTACGAAGCTGAAGGCGTGTTTGGCCTATTCAGGGTGCCTATGGAAAAGGGGCATGCCCTTTACATTCAGCTTTCAGGCGAATCGAAATTCTCTGTTGAATCATATGACAACAATATTGAGATCAGCTTGAAAGCCGCGGACAACCAACCTGAAGGCCAGGAAACCAGAGAGCCCGAAAAGAACAATTACGTTGAAATAATCGGCGCTGAAGATGGTCAGAAGTATTATTGCGTTGCCGATGCATATCGCGACTATCTTGAAGACACTATTATAATGAATGGAATGACGCCAATTCTCTCACAGGAGCGCAGCAATATCCTGCTTATATCCGATGGATTTGATTTTGAGACTGAAGCCGAACAGTTCAAAAACAATATACTCATGACTAATCCGTCTCTATCACCTGAAAAATGGAAAGTCATACCTCTTTTAGAGGGGGAGTTTCCCTCATACGATCATGATATAGAGTATACCGCTGTATATGAAAAGGAAGTAATCCGGTTAGACGGCGTTCCCTCAACCTGCGAAGTATTTATACCCGACGGCGTATATTTGTGCACTGATGTTCGAAACGGCAATGTGCTTTACTCTCAAAGAAAGTCGGTTGACGAGGGTCAGGAAACCCATTCTTATGAGGAACTATGGCTTGTGAACTCGTCCGGCGAAAAGAGGCGCGTGCTAAACTTTGAATTCTATACAATAGAACGCGCTGCTTTTTCATCAAGCGGCCATCTTCTTGCCGTGCTGGAGCGGACTGAGGAAGGCGCAAACCTTTACGCATTTAATACAAATACCTGGGAGCTTGCCGCGGACTTGACGTCGGAAGGTTTCGGAAGCATGGTAAGCTCGTTTACATGGGATCAACTGGGTACAAAGATTTACGCTATATGCTTAAACGACGGTATAGCACTTCATGAATATGACTTTACCGTACCCTTTTGTGCAAAGCGCCATCTTACCGTTTATAATGAAAACATTGATGAGGGCAGCCTTGGATTCCATGATGGAAGGATTTATTTCTCTTATTCTGATATGGATGACGGCACATGGATATACAGCGTTATGCCCAAAGGCGGAGCAAGCATAAAATTTCGGGAGGGAAGCGCGTTTGCGCTTTCAAAGGACGGAGCCTTCATGGCTTTTAGCACATCAAGCGACTTTGCCGCCGAAAGCGATTCAATGACTGGATTTAAAATCATTAATTTGAGCACTGGTGAAGACCTTAAGGTTGATACCGAGTTCCCAGTAAACATGTTTTGCTGGTCAGGTGATTCAAGCAAGCTTTATATCATAGAAAACAGGCTTTCAGGCAGTTCAACGGAGGCAATAAACCAGGATCAAAACTCTACGGAACCGCTGTCGGACCCATATCCCTATACATTGTGGGAATATACTCTCAGCGACGGAAGCTTTATAAGGCTATGCGACCTATACAGCACTACAGTGGTAGCAGGTATTAGCGGGGCCTTATACTTTACTGACAATAATTCAGAGGGGGTGTTTGCCACATACAAGATACGGTAAGCATCATAGCTGCCGGTTAACCGGCAGTATTATGCGCTCAATATTGTACAGGTTCGCTTTAAGCTGCATACGATTGCCATTATAATACCGGCCTAATCGCTGCGCACCTGTACATGAATATTAAGGATAAATGCTGGAGCTGGCACTTTTGTTGCTTGGGCTGTTACAGGAATGCTTGCTTAATACGGATATATAAAAAGGCATATAAGGGCGGTCCAATTACAGGTGGGCATAGCGGCAGATATAGCGTTTATGCATATGCGCATGCTAAATTATACCCTCCTTTTTGCCGGCGGAATTAGCTCAGCGTCCTTCCTATACCGCCCTTACCTTTTGTATATATTTGTCATTATTTGCAACCTAATAAAAACACGGCATAGTAATAGTATGGTATTGTAATTGGCCTTTTATTTTTAAAGACAGGCATGACCGCGCTATAGATCATTAAGGCAGGCTTCCTCCTAGGAAGCCTGCCTCATATATTATTTATCAGTACTGCTGCCTTTTGAGCTTTGATTCCATTGCCAGAGGAACGATTTTTTGCTTTGCTATAACCGCCACAACTATCGTTTGCAGCGCCAGCATTACGGCATATTGAACAAGCCGCTGCGGCATTAGTCCTATAAGCGTAACTCCGCTGGTGGTAAGATATACCCAAAGCGAATTAAGGCCCAAAGAGCAGATGGTAAGTGAGCATAGGGCGGCCAGAAACGACCTTAACACCGTAGCTTTCCTCCCATATAAAAATAATCCGTAAATTATACCGCTTAGGAAGGCTGACATCGTATAGCCTGGAAAATATGGTCCTATTGGAAACAGCATTGCGCCAATAAAATC
>CAYSKA010000037.1:0-11457 GCA_964431505.1 uncultured Oscillospiraceae bacterium | reverse complement strand
AAAACTCTATGCGCAAATGAAGAGGCAGCCAGGGATCTGATTCTAAAGAACTGCCCTGATAGGGTGCATACCATAATTCCAGGCCTGTTTATCTTAAAAATATTGACCAATAAACTTGATGGTAGCAGGATTCTCGTAAGCGAATACGGAGTCAGGGAGGGTTACCTGTGTCACAGGATACTAAAGACCGCCTGAAGGACTTTGCGCTTGATAACTCATATACCCAAAACAGAGAGCTCAGCTGGCTTCGCTTCAACAAGCGGGTGCTGGAGGAAGCCTCAGATGTGACCGTTCCCCTGCTTGAGAAATTAAAGTTTATATCAATTTTCACAAGTAATCTCGATGAGTTTTTCATGGTGAGGGTCGGCAGCCTTTTTGATTTGTCCATAATTGCGCCGAACACGTTAAATAACAAAACCGGTCAAACCCCTCGCGAGCAGCTCGACGATATATTTATTGCAATCCCGCCTCTAATGAGAATGAGGGACATGCTGATGCGTAGAACGGAAACGGCGTTGCGTGAAAAGGGTATATTTGATCTCGCCTTTGATGAACTCACGAAAAAGGAACGCAATCAGGTCGTCAGCTATTTCCGCAGCTTTATCAGGCCGATACTTTCACCGCAGGTTATAGATCCATGGCATCCATTTCCCCATCTAACCAACAAGCAGCTTTATATAGCCTCTATGTTGACTGACAAAAGGGGGAGCACGCATCTGGGACTCGTCCCAGTCCCTGCCTCACTGCCGCCGCTGTTATGGCTTGATACGCCTAACCGCTTTATTAGGGCTGAGAGTATTATAAAGGCGTATATGGACTCAATATTCAATATATATAACATTACAAGCATCAATACCATCTCAGTAACGAGGAATGCGGATATAAGTTTTGTTGACGAAAAATTTGACGACGAGGACACCGACTACCGCCATAATATGAAAAAGCTGCTTAAAAAGCGCGATCATCTTGCCCCTGTACGCTTAGAACTCCAGGGCGAGCCGAACTACATGCTTTTAGAGCTGCTATGCAGGCGTTTGAACATTGATAAAAAACAAGCATATAGCTTTCAATGCCCTATAGATTTAAAATATGTATATGGAATTAAAGATGCTATACATCCAGCTTTGCGTACCGAACTTACCTATCCTCCCTATACTCCTAGGTATCCTGAATGCCTTGACGTGGGCAAAAGCGTAACCAGGCAGGTACTTAAGCAGGACCTGATTATGTTTTATCCTTATGAACAGATAACCCCCTTTTTTCAGTTTTTGAAGGAGTCAGCTTCAGACCCGGGGGTTATCTCAATAAAGATCACTGTGTACCGGCTTGCTCCGGATTCTATGGTAGCCCATCTGTTATGCACAGCTGCTGAAGACGGGAAGGATGTAACCGTTTTAGTGGAGCTCCGTGCAAGGTTTGATGAAGAGAACAATATAAAATGGGCAGAAAGGATGGAAAGGGCTGGGTGCTGCATAATTTATGGAACCGCAGGTTATAAATGCCACTCAAAGGTATGCCTTATAACGAGAAAAGCGCATGGAAAGCTAAGATATATTACGCAGATAGGAACCGGAAATTACAATGAAAAAACCGTTTCTAACTATACCGATCTATGCCTAATCACCTCTGATCAGGAAATAGGCTTTGACGCCAACATGTTTTTTGAGAATATGATTGCATCCAATTTGGACGGTTCATATCGCAAGCTTCTTGTTGCCCCTTCTGGCCTTAAAGCAGGAATACTTGGCCTTATTGATGAGGAAATAGCCAAGGGTTCAAATGGGAGTATTATAATTAAGGCCAATTCCCTGACCGAACGCGATATTATCGATAAGCTTTCTGAAGCGTCCGTGGCAGGCGTGCGGATTGAATTGATACTTCGCGGTATCGGCTGCCTATTGCCAGGAGTAAAGGGGAAAACTGAAAACATAAACGTACACAGCGTAGTAGGCCGGTTTCTTGATCATTCACGTATTTATTGCTTTGGCCAGGGTGAAAATTCAAAGGTTTATATATCATCAGCGGACCTGATGACGCGCAATTTAGCCCGCCGCGTGGAGGTGGCCTGTCCCGTGCTGGACGCCGGCGTTAAGCGCCAACTGATAGAGATACTGGATATAATGCTGGCCGATAACGTAAAATCCAGGGTTCTCAAACAGGACGGTAAATATGAAAAGAAGGACGCTGTCGGCCAAGCCCGCATTGACAGCCAAAGATGGTTTATGGAAAACAGTATCCAGCGCTCCTGTTCCGCTTTAAGTACGAGTGCCCGGCTTGGTCTATTCTATCGCACAAGAGAAAAACTGGCTAAAATATTTCTTAAGCGCAATGATGATATGTAGCAAGCGCGCCCAACCCAAAAGGGCAATGGGCGCGCTCAATATCAACAACTATTAAATTAATACGCTTTTGCAAAATATGTAAGCGCTTTGGCGGGTTTCCCGCAGTGAACGCAGACGTCGCCTATAGCGCTTTGCTCAAAGGGCATGCACCGTGTGGTAGCGCCCGTTTTATCCTTAATGGCATCCTCGCATTCGCGTTCCTGGCACCACATTGCCCTTACAAAGCCATTTTTAACGCCCTCTCTAAGCTGTTCAAAGGTAGCAGCATCTACGGTTTTTGTTTCCCTCATGGCCAAAGCCTTTTCATATAGTCCCTTATGAACGGCATTGAGGGTATCCTTTATAGATGTTGTTAATCCCTCCATCGGCAGCACTGACTTCTCGTGATCATCCCTGCGTACGATGACAACCTGTGAGTTTTCTATATCCTTGGGGCCGATTTCAAGCCTAACCGGTACGCCCTTCATCTCCCACTGGTTGAATTTCCATCCGGCGCTCTGATCGCTGTCATCAACCTTTACGCGTATCCCAGCTTCCTTAAGCTGTCTGAAAAGCTCGTCTGCTTTTTCTAAAACCCCCGGTTTATGGGCCGCGATAGGAATGATTACTACCTGTGTCGGGGCGACCTTTGGCGGCAGCACCAGTCCCCTGTCGTCTCCATGCACCATTATAACCCCCCCAATCATCCTTGTCGTAGTCCCCCAAGATGTTGTGTGGCAGTATTCCAGCTTGCCCTCGCTGCTGAGATACGTTATGTCATAGGCCTTGGCAAAGTGATCTCCCAGATTATGAGAAGTCCCCATTTGCAAGGCCTTGCCATCCTGCATAAGGGCTTCCATGGTGTAGGTTGCCAGCGCGCCGGCAAACCTTTCCTTCTCGCTTTTACGTCCGGCTATAACAGGTATGGCAAGCACGTTCTCCATAAAATCGCAATATACTCCCAGCATACGCCTTGTCTCCTCTTCAGCCTCCTCCGCGTTTGCGTGAGCGGTATGCCCTTCCTGCCAGAGGAACTCTGTGGTTCTGAGAAACGGGCGCGTGCTCTTCTCCCAGCGCACCACGTTTGCCCACTGGTTTATAAGCACAGGCAGGTCTCTATAGGATTGTATCCACTTGCTGTACATGGAGCAGATTATGGTTTCACTGGTGGGCCGTATGCACAGGCGCTCGGCAAGTTCCTCGCTCCCGCCATGGGTAACCCATGCTACTTCTGGAGCAAAGCCTTCCACGTGCTCGGCTTCCTTCTTTAACAGGTTTTCGGGTATGAGCAGCGGGAAATAAGCGTTAACATGTCCGGTTTCCTTAAACCTTGAGTCCAACTCGGACTGTATAAGCTCCCACACCGCATAGCCATAGGGCTTTATAACCATACAGCCCTTAACCTCAGAGTAGTCCACCATATCGGTCTTTACTACTACATCAGTATACCATTGGGGAAAATCTTCGTTTCGCGATGCAATATGGGTTACAAAATCGTCATTCTTTTTTGCCATATTAACCTCCTAAAAATAAAACCCGCCCCTTTATATAAGGGCGGGATAATACACGCGGTACCACCTTATTTTGTACTCTTGCGCCTTTAACGCGGCTGGCGTCAGGGCATTTCCTCCCTGCGGCTCAAAGGGCGGGACATTCGCAATCAACTGCAACCCTCACAGCAAATGGGAAGCTCTCTTTAGTCGATATATCAAACTAGACCCCTATCACAGCCTTTAATAAATTTAATTATAGCACGGCCTGCGCCCCAATGTCAATCATCATTAAGTATATCGTCAATAAGCGCGTCGAGCTCATCATCCGTTTCAAACATTCCCGACTGCTTTTCGTCAACCTTTACTTCATCCACGGTCCAAACATGGTCGTCCTCCTCGCATTCATCCGCATTGCCGCGCTCTTTATCTTCCATAGGTATTTCGCGCCCCTGAATAGCGTATATGCTCTGCATAAGTTCTGCCGGATCCTTATAATCCTTTGGAAGCCTGCTCCCATCGACGCCCCCATGATATTTGGGCAGCGTTTCCAATGCGTAATCAACATCTGTCTCAGGATTTATACCCTCTATAAAGTCGCCAAACTGTGCTGCAAAGGTTTTCGCGGCCTCGGCCGCCTGCATTAAATAGCTGTTAAGCCTGTCAATATTGTTTCTGTATTCGCTTACGGCACGCTCCGCATCGTCCATCCTTCTTCGAGCCTCAGCCTGTGCGTTTTCAATTATCAAGGCAGCCCTTTCGTTGGCCTCGTTGATGCTCTCCGCCGCCGCGACAATTCTTGTCTTTGCCTCCTCATCTGCATCCTTTATTATAATGCACGCGCGGCCCTTGGCGTCTTCTACGGTTTTTGCAGCCGACGCCTGCGCCTCTGTAAGCGCTCCAACAATGGCGTTTTCCTTGGTTCTGAACAGGTTGAGTTCAGCTTGGAGGTTGCTCTGCTCCTGCCTTACGGCTACAAGCTCTTCATTTAATCGTTCAATTTCCTGTTCCAGGTCACGTACTCTTTTGGCCATGGTGTTACCTCCTGTTTTATATACGGTTTATTATGCTCAGCTTTATTCCTGAATCGGCGGCAAAAATCCCATATGCGCGTATCCTCTTGGAAGGACGATCCTTCCCCGCGGAGTCCGCGCTATAAATCCCAGCTGCATCAGATATGGCTCATACACGTCCTCCACTGTAGTCGCATCTTCCCCTGTAGATGCGGCTATAGTGTCCACACCGACAGGCCGTCCCGCAAACTTTTCAATCATAGCTGAGAGGATCCGTCTGTCCGTTGCGTCCAGGCCAAACCCATCAATCGACAGCATATCAAGCCCTGCCTGAGCGGTTTTTTTATCTATAACGCCGTTACCCCTTACCTGCGCATAATCCCTGACACGTTTAAGCAGCCTGTTGGCAATCCTTGGGGTACCGCGCGACCTGGATGCTATCTCGGTTGAACCATCATCATCTATTTCAACGCCCAGTATTGATGCGCTGCGTACTATTATTTCCCTCAAATCCTCATTTGAGTAAAGCTCAAGCTGCTCCTTTATGCCAAATCTGTCCCTTAACGGAGAGGTCAGAAGTCCCATTCGTGTGGTCGCTCCAACGAGCGTAAATGGTTTCAGTTCAAGCCTGAGCGACCTGGCCGCAGGCCCCTTTCCAAGAACTATATCCAGTTCAAAGTCCTCCATAGCAGGATATAGTATTTCCTCAACGCTTGAGTTCAGCCTATGTATTTCATCGATAAACAGCACGTCGCCAGGCGCAAGCTTTGACAATATGGCGGCAAGATCTCCAGCATGCGATATGGCAGGCCCGGAGGTCACGCGCAAATTTGACCCCATCTCATTTGCTATTATTGAAGCCAGCGTTGTCTTTCCCAGTCCAGGCGGGCCATACAAAAGCGCGTGATCAAGGGGCTCTCCCCGGTGCTTAGCGGCTTCAATATATATATGCATGTGTTCCTTCACACCGTGCTGACCAATATATTCATTCAAAAAGCGCGGCCGAAGGCTGTATTCCGTTTGCTCGTCCTCAGCAAGCAATGATGAGGTTATGAGTCTGTCTTCCATCTAAGCCTCCTCCTAAAAACCGCTTGGTATGGCGCGAAGAGCCTCGCTTATCATATCCTCCAGGCGTTCACAGTCAGGCGAAGCTGCTACGGCGCGGCCCGCCGTTATGCCATCGTAACCTAGGGATACTAGCGCGGCTACAGCCTCCGTTCGCATTTCGTTTATGCTTCGCGCACCCTTCACCGATTCAGGCGCAGGCGTTCCAAATGCCCCTATATTTCCCTTGAGCTCTAAAAGCAGCCTTGCCGCCGTTTTTTTGCCTATACCGGACACGCCGTCAAAGGCATTTACATTTTCAGTCAGTATAGCTGCCGTAATGTCCTGCGGGGTTAGCGAACTAAGAATGCTTATGGCGGTTTTGGGGCCTATTTTTGATACCGCTATCAGCTTTCTAAACATCTCCCGCTCTTCCTCGCCAAAGAACCCATACAGCGTCTGCGCATCCTGAGAAAACTGCAGATGCACGAACAACCTGCACTGGCCTCCAACGCCAACGTGTTTTAATGTATTGACGCTGCATATAAGCTCATACCCAACTCCAAAAGCTTCTATTATCGCCCTGTCAGCACCAACACTGTCAACAACGCCCTTGATATATGCATACATAATCTTCTAACCCTTATTTTATTTTGAATTCCTCTGCCGCCGGCTCCGGCGTACTCGCGTGACAGATTGCAACGCCGAGGGCGTCTGCCGCGTCATCCGGTTTTGGCACGGATTTTAGGTTCAGCAGCAGCCGCACCATCTCCTGCATCTGCTTCTTATCGGCATGTCCATCTCCAGTAACCGCGGATTTTATCTGCATCGGCGTATATTCATAAAGTGGGAGCCCCTCCTGCTGGGCCGCAAGCAGCGCTACGCCCCTTCCTGCGCCAACGAGCATGGCGGTTGCGGTATTTCTGTAAAAGAACAGCTCCTCAAACGCAACGCACGCCGGCCGATAGAGCTGTATAAGCTGCCTTGCCCCAAGATACAACCTTTCCAGCCGTTGTGGAAAAGGCATACTGCTGTGCGTTTCGGTTACGCCGTAATCAATAACTCGAAGCCTGTTTCCCTCCGCGTCGATAATCCCATACCCCATTATGGCGTATCCTGGGTCTATGCCTAATATGATCAATACCATACCTCTTTTTGAAACGATTATACCACGTATAAAAGCTGCGCACAAGAAAATACACTGTATGCCTATAGCTTAAAAAACAAACGTGATATTGCAATTAGAAAACATCTTGTTATTATTTTATTGGAAATAACGCGTATGTTTCTCATGAAGAGAATGAAAAGATATGGTGGCGGCATCAATACACATGGAACTACTGCCCTTTTTGGATTATTAAGTTAATAGCAAGCGGCTACGATTAATTGATCATAATGATACGGAATTAGTGGAACTTTTAGCCCGTATTCACAATATGAGTCTTGATGATAAGGTAGTTGCATATTTTTCTTGAGCATAAGGAATAATCAAGGTCCATACAGACCCATGGCTCTAATATATCTATCGCATGCTTTTAATAAGCAAATTTAAGTGGGGCGGGATTAGGAAACATATCAAGTTTGCAAAAAACTGCGAGAATTAGAAATTTTACATTTTTATTTTGATGGTTCTATGAATGTATTAATTGATCCCGTATTATAGAGCGGGATAAAACGCAGTAGAATAAGCCCTTAAGCGAGGATAGAGCCGCATACACATAGGCGGCTCTGCTGTGTGATGATATGTTGCGGTCCACTTCAGCTTAAGCTATTTACGAAAGCCATTCAACCAATATCCTTATAAAAAAGTCTTTAAAGGACGCCTCGCCCACGGTTTTATCCGCTAATAGCTCAACCTTGAAAAGCTCCGTTTCATTTGAGTCCACTATTCTTAGATAGCCCAGTACATCCCCTTGGGAAAAGGGAGCTGATATTGTTTCCGGTACATCAAGGACCTTTTGGGGGGAAGTTTCGTTTTGCATAAGCAGCAGCGTAACGTCCTTTGAGGAGATTAGGCTAACGCTTTTTTCGCTGCCCCCTGTTATAACCACATCGGATGCGACAACCTCATCCTTTTTTACAAGCGTAACGCTTTTGAAGGAACCAAAGCCATAGTCAAAGAGTTTGCCCGCGGTTTCAAACCTGTCTGAGGCGTTCGCAGCCCCCAACACCACGCCCACCATTCTGGTTCCGCTGCGTTCAACTGAAAATACGCCGCAATATCCCGCAGATTCTGATGAACCTGTAGCTATTCCATCGCAGCCGCTGTAGGTTTTTAACAGCTTATTGGGACTGGCCAGCTGCGTCTCGGTCCCATTTGCATGAACCAACTTGTCAAGATAGGCAGCGCTGTATTCCTTAAAACAGCTGCTCTTTATCAGCTCACAGCCAACTTTCATGAGGTCGCTCGCGGACAGCGTCACTCCAGTTCCCACGCATGTAGTGTAGTTTACGTTAATGCCCAGCTCCTGAATTCTTGAATTTACACGGCCGCAAAATGCGCTGTCGGATCCGGCGTATAATTCGCATAATGCGTAGATCGAATCTCCAGCGCCTATCATAATGGCGCTCTTAATTAGATCCCTTGCAGAAATCTGCTCGCCGCCCTCAATAAATGAAGTGGGTCCTTTAACCCGGGACGCTTCCTCGCTCACGCTTACCGTACTATCAAGATTTAATTCTCCCTTATCAACAGCCTCGCATAAAACCATTAGCAGCGGCAGCCGTGCCAGCCCCGCAACATCCAAAGCCGATGCGGAGTTATGTTCAAGTATTACCTGCTGGGAACTTGACTCCACTAATATAGCGGCCTTGAGTCCCGACATATCGACAGGCTGGTCCGCTGACGAAGTGACTGGGAATATGCACGAGACAGCTATCAATAAACTCAAAAATATATTAAAAAGCCTCTTCATAAAAATCCCTCCCCCTGATGATCTATATTGCTGAAAAAGGAATTTAATGCAGCCTTGTACAAAAATCAACAGACCATGTTTAAAAAGCTCGTGCCAACAGGCCATTTCAGTCCTGTAATATATTCAAATACCGTTGCGCCTATATCAGCAAAACAGCCAAGCGTTCCAAGTGAAGCGCCCGCTCTTATGCGGGGGCCGGTTATAATTACAGGTATATACTCCCTGCTATGGTCTGTGCTGGGCGTTGTGGGATCGCATCCGTGATCAGCCGCAATGATAAGCATGTCTCCGGATTTCAATGCTCCTGTTATTTCCGGTAGCCTGTAGTCGAAATATTCCAAGGCCTTAGCATATCCCTCTATGTCATTTCTGTGCCCGTACAGCATATCAAAGTCCACGAGATTAGCAAATATAAAATCCCCAGCGTCTTTCTTTATAAAGCGCAGTAAGGATTCGATGCCGTCGTGGTTATTCCTGGTATGATCCGATATTGCAATTCCTCTGTTGGCAAATATGTCTTCAATTTTGCCTATGGCTATCGTGTCTTTATTATTTTCATGCAGGCCATCCAGAATCGTGTCTCCTGTGGGGGGAATGGCAAAATCCCTTCTGTTTTCGGTTCGCTTATACGAACCTTCTGCCCCTAAAAACGGCCTTGCTATCACGCGTCCCACGTAATACTCTCCATTAAGCATTTCACGCGCTGTTTCGCACATCCCGTACAGCTCGTTCAGAGATATTACCTCCTCATGCGCGGCAATTTGAAATACGCTGTCCGCTGATGTGTATACTATCGGCTTGCCTGTGCTGACATGCTCGTCTCCCAGCTCCTGTATTATTACCGTCCCCGATGCTATCCTATTACCTATCGTGTCCCGTCCAATCCTTTGTTCAAACGCGTCCATCAACTCCCTCGGAAAGCCATTGGGGAATGTGCGAAACGGCTTTTCCATTATAAGCCCCGCCAGTTCCCAATGGCCGCTTGTAGTATCCTTTGCCTTTGTAACCTCAGCCGCCCTTGCGTAACACCCCGTCGGAGCGCATTCGCCTAATGGTAGTCCAGAACCCTCGATATGGCTTAATCCCAATTTGTAGAGGGTGGGCAGCCTAAGGCTTCCTCTAAGCCTATATATATTTCCCAGGGTATTAGCCCCTGTATCTCCAAATTCCGCGGCGTCGGGCAGCGCGCCAACGCCTACGCTGTCTAATATTATAAGTATCGCCCTCTTTTTCATTGGGTACCACCTCATGAATTAATTTATCGTCTAGAATAATTTTATCACAACCGATAAGATATTTAAATCAGGTTAATGAGCCTTACAAGCACTGGAGCGGCTATTCCCTGAAACACTATATATGGCAGAAAAAAGATTGCGCTTGATAAAGCTGACTTAAGGAATCTTTCGTCCAACGTTGAACGTCCAAATTTGAGCTTCAAATGGGCGTTCTGCCTCCAAACGCTGAATGATGCTATACACAATAAAATGGAGGGTATAAATAACAATATTTCGGGAATAACCAGCGCGGTTAAAAAGACGAAAACATCCTTCATACCCGCAGAATGCAATACAGCTCCCGAAGACATGCCAAAGATAAAGCCCTTTATAACTATAGCCAGCGCTGCGGGGGCAATCCCAGGAAGCCAGATACCGCTTAGAAGAATAATTGCAACATACAACACCGTAGTTAACACTGAGCGCAGCAGCGACGCGCCCAACGCGGGCGCGACATCCCCCGCATACATAACTATATTTTCATAATACTTTGCAATTACCTCTCCATCCTGAGTTAACACCGTTGCAACTCCCGTAATGCACCCAAAGATAAAGATAAAGATTATTACGATTGTCAAAACGGGGTGATCTGATAACAATGCTTTCACACCCTGCGCAGAATGACGTTTGCTAACGGTCATTTTTTCACATCCTTTGTGGTAGCTTGACAAATGGATGGTATTAATTACAAATATTGTTTATTTCTACACCAATTCCATCCGCCGTATATATTCATATTATTATGGGACATGGCTTTCTATGCACTAATAGTCTGTTCGTAAAATACCTTTCTTCTAACTATATCCGCTATCATTGATATTAGTTCTGAATTTGTAGGCTTGCCTCTTGCGTCGCTTACCGTATATCCAAACAGCTCATGCTGCAGGTCAATGTCCCCCTTAAGCCACGCATGCTCTATTGCATGGCGGATGCATCTTTCAACGCATGCCGGGGTTGTATCGTATATAAGAGCTATTCTTTTATATATTCCTCCTGAAAATGGAGGCGGCCCCGCTGTGTTTACAGCCTCAACGGCGCTACGTATATATTTAAATCCCTTCATGTTAGCCGGAACGCCCAGCGATAGCAATAGCGCAGAAGCCGCAAAATCGGTATTTCTTTTATATGCAGCTTTCATAAGCCCTATTGATGGCTCAGTCTCAAAGAGCTCTGCTACCCTCCACATCAGCTTTACTGGTGATATTGGCTGAGCGACAAAAAAATCTATATTATAATCGTCAAGATGCAAAATCAGTTCATCATCATATATTGCCGAGCTGAAAAATATTTTAGGAATTTCAATATTTATATCTTTAAGTATACTCAATACTTCCACTCCGTCCTTGTCAGGCAGCTGGGCATGGATTAATATACCCTCAGGAGAGTACCTTTTGATGCAT
>CAYSKA010000036.1:0-11646 GCA_964431505.1 uncultured Oscillospiraceae bacterium | reverse complement strand
AATATATGTGTTGAAGTTCGGAATGGGCGGATGAATTTGAAATATAGAACAAGCTTATTAATAAGCGAAGCCCGTATTAGCGCTGCCACAAAATATATAAGGTTTAAAGATGTTAATAATCTATTTATAACAGGCGGTACTTGTTACCATACCGCCTGTTAATTTTGATCAAGTTGACGAGCGCGCCTATTTTTCGAGCATGAAGGGATAAGCCACATCGGTCGAAGGAGCAAAACTCTCCTTTATGGTACGGGGGCTTACCCACCTGTAGAGATTTAGAGCGCTGCCGGCCTTATCATTGGTCCCAGAGGCCCTGGCGCCGCCAAACGGCTGCTGCCCTACAACCGCACCTGTGGGCTTATCATTGATATAGAAATTTCCAGCGCAGTTCTGAAGCGCGCGCTCCATATTGACAATCGCCGCACGGTCCTGTGCGAATATAGCGCCCGTAAGCGCATAAGGCGTTGCCTTATCGCAGATTTGAAGCGTATCCTCAAGCTCTGCGTCTTCATAGACATAAACGGTAAGTACCGGACCAAACAGCTCTACAGCCATTGTTTCAAAATCAGGCTTAAGCGCACGTATGACCGTAGGCTCTATAAAATAGCCTTGGGTGCCGTCGTAACCTCCGCAGATCACCTCAGCGTCAGGAGACGAGCTGGCTAAATCGATGTATTTTGTTATAGATTCAAACGCTTTTTTGTCTATTACAGCCCCCATAAAGTTTGTAAAGTCCTGTATGTCGCCAGTTTTAAGCTCGGCTATCTCGTTTAGCATGCCCGAGCGGACTTCATCCCACAGCGAGGCGGGTATAAATGCCCTTGAGGCGGCCGAGCACTTCTGACCCTGGTATTCAAATGCTCCGCGGACCATTGCGGCCACGAGAGCATCCACTTTAGCGGTCTTATGCGCGAAGATGAAATCCTTTCCTCCTGTTTCCCCGACAAGACGGGGATAGGATGCGTAGCGCTTTATATTCTGTCCGACAAGGGACCATACGCCGGAGAATACATCCGTTGAGCCTGTAAAGTGGAACCCCGCCATCATTGGGTGGGTCAATATATGTTCGCTTACCTCAACGCCTCTGCTTGGCACGAAGTTTATAACGCCTTTGGGCATTCCGGCCTCAATGAGGAGCTGCATCACATAATAATTTGACAATACAGCGGTTGAGGCGGGCTTCCAAATTACGGTGTTGCCCATAAGCGCGGGCGCGGTTGGGAGATTGCCGCCGATCGATGTGAAGTTGAAGGGAGATATTGCTACTACAAAGCCGTCAAGGGGACGGTATTCAAGCCGGTTCCATATGCCATGGGCATTTTCAGGCTGCTTTGCGTATATCTCCTGCGCGTAGTACGCGTTGAACCGGAAAAAATCGCATAGCTCACAGGCGGAATCGATTTCAGCCTGAAAAACCGTCTTGCTCTGGCCAAGCATGGTCGCAGCGTTTATCTTTGCCCTATAGGGCCCTGCCAAAAGGTCTGCTGCCTTAAGGAATATTGAAGCCC
Source organism: uncultured Oscillospiraceae bacterium (assembly GCA_964431505.1). Classification (GTDB taxonomy): domain Bacteria; phylum Bacillota; class Clostridia; order Christensenellales; family CAG-138; genus UMGS946. Next base: position 10,138 of record CAYSKA010000036.1, on the reverse strand, counting down.
GGTGCTCCCAGGGCATTTCGGCCCAATCCTTTTTGGCTGAGAGTGCCGATTCCACCGCCATACGAAGTTCTTTAGGAGTAGCGATACAGTACCTAGCCAAAACATGTTTATGGTTATGTGGCATCACCACTTCGCCGTAGGTGTCGGTATAGACCTCTTTTCCGCCTATTATCAAAGGTATGGTAACTATTTGCCCGGATTGATTATCAAGTTCGGCTTTGAGCGCGCAGCGCTCGGCAGTGCCGGGCGCGTAACTTAAAATCGGCTCATTATATGGTCTTGGGATTGAAAAAATAGCGTTGTTCATGTATGTGATTCCTTTCTTAATATTACGTTAGCAAAGCTTACTGGCATTATCCTGGAGGCCAGCCAAGCCGCCTTCCCCCCATAAGGTGGAAATGAAGATGATTTACCGTTTGGCCGCCGTTTAAACCGGTGTTAACAACGATTCTAAAGCCGCCGTCCGTTAGGTTGAGCGAGTTTGCAAGGCTTTTCGCAACATCAAGCATATGCGCCATAATGCTGCTGTCGCATTCGTTCATGTTGCCAACATGCTGCTTAGGTACGATTAGTACATGAATCGGGGCCTGAGGATCGATATCATAAAACGCGAATGTGTTGTCATCCTCATACACCTTTTTTGAAGGTATATCGCCATTGATTATTTTACAAAATATGCAGCCTTCCATATGACCTCCTTTACTTTAATAGTGTTTTTATCACTTTATCAGCGCCGAATCCGCTTAATATACTAAACAGGACGGATTCAGTATTTTATTTTGGCGCGCAGCCCTTACATAGGTAAGGCGGCCGTATAGAGATGGCGGCCAGCATCGGATACATGCGGCCTGCCTTTGCAGATCATCCTACGTGCCCAGCCCGGCGTTCCTAAGCGGCCAACCTTATGTCATATCGCGGCTGCGGCCAGGGCGGCCTCAAGTGCCTCCCGCGCTCCCGCAATCCCTGTGACGTTCATATAAAAGACGTCGGAAAAGGCTTTAGCTGCCTTAAAAATTGCCGTCAAAGGATACCTCTTAGCAGCGTCAAAGGCTTTCCCAGTAGCATAAGCGCTTCCCCCAAGCCGCCGTATAGCGTCGCTGCGGTTTATGCCGCTGTCAATCATCAGCTTGGCCTGCAGCATGACTTTATACCGGCTTTCAAGATACCTGGCAATCCCAAGGGGGTCCTCTCCATCCTTTATAATCCTGTCCAGCGCCTTAAACCCATCTGCGGGGTGGCCGGAGCTGAAATAGTCAGCCATATCGAATACCCTGTACTCTATGTTGGGACTTACGCATGCTTCAATGACTTCGGCAGTTATAGGTCTTTTGCGGCCAACATAGTCCGCTGCCTTCGTAAGCTCGTTATTAATAACGGACAGATCGGTGCCGGCAAGGTTTATAAGACGCTGGGCCACACTGGGCTCTATAGATGAATTAAGCTCAGCAGCGGTTTTTTTTATCCATTTAAGCAAATCCTGGTTTGACAGGCCGGTGAACTCAACACATCTGTCCATTGCTTCCAAATCAAGAACAAACTGACCTGAAGAGGCGGGCTTTTTTGATGAGGACGCTTTTACCCGGGGTTTTGCGCTGCCTGCATCGCACTTTCCTCTGATAAAGAATATCAGCAGCGTGGCGGGCGGCATTTCTCCTATATATTCAATAATCCGAAGCGCCCCGTCGCCGTCGGGCAGACGTCTGCATATTACAAGCCTGTTGTCCGAAAAAAACGGCATTGTCTCGCATAGGCCTATCAATGCTTCGGCGTCAAATTCGTGGATATCGGCAACGTTCATGCTGCGTGTTGAAGGCTCAAATAGCGCAATGATCTGCTTAAGCGCGGAATCCTTCACGTATTCCTCGCTGCCATGCAGGAGATACGCGCCTGTCAGAGCTCCAGTATTTATCAACTTAAAAAAATCATTGTATTTCATATAAATATCTTTCCATGGTTAAAGTACGCTGCCAAAGCACTATAATTATGCCATACCGTTTAGATTACTGCAAGCATTTGAGCGGTGCGGCCGGTGGGATATTTGTGTTGAAAATGGCCGCCAATTGGTTTAAAGTATATCCATGTTGAAAAGTAATGAATATAAAAACAGCCCTATACCGATGACAAAACAAGAGCTTGACATGAACGGAGTTGAACAGCCCGATTTCATTCTTGTAAGCGGCGACGCTTATATCGACCATCCATCCTTTGGGACTGCCATAATAGGACGTGTTCTGCAAGATAGAGGCTACTCGGTCGGCGTTATCGCCCAGCCGGACTGGAAGAGCAAGGAAGGCTTTATGAAGTTGGGAAGGCCCAGGCTTGGCTTTTTGGTAACTGCCGGCAATATTGATTCGATGGTAAATCACTATACCGCAGCGCTGAAAAGACGGGGGAGCGACGCTTATTCGCCAGGCGGCAGAACAGGGCTTAGGCCGGACCGGGCGACGATTGTATACTGTAACCGCATCAGGGAGGCATATAAGCGCGTTCCGATTATTATTGGAGGAATAGAAGCTAGTCTCAGGCGGTTTGCCCATTATGATTATTGGGACGACTCGGTCCGCCATAGCGTACTGCTCGATTCGGGTGCTGACCTGCTTGTATACAGCATGGGGGAGCGGCCGATCGTTGAGATTGCGGACGCGCTGGACTCTGGCCTTTTAGCGGACCAAATCACGTATGTCAATGGGACATGCTATATGGCCTCATCGCTTCAAAACGTTCACGATTACATAACAATACCCGATTTTAACGCGGTCAGTACGGACAAAGCGGCCTATGCAAAGGCCTTCATTGCCCAATATAGGGAGCAGGATCCGATACGGGGCCGGCGGCTGGTACAGGGCCAGGGCAAGGCGTACCTTGTGGCAAACCCGCCAGCCAGGCCGCTTAGCACGTTGGAACTCGACGCTGTATATGGGCTTGCATATACAAGGGAGCCGCATCCTTCATATAAAGAGCATATTCCAGCGCTTGATGAAGTAAGATTTTCAATCACATCATGCAGGGGATGCTTTGGAGCCTGTTCGTTCTGTGCGCTAACAATGCATCAGGGGCGCACGATACAGGCGCGCAGCCATGAATCGATTATTGCGGAGGCCGGGCGGCTGACTAAGGCAAGGGGATTCAAGGGATATATACACGATGTTGGGGGACCAACGGCGAATTTCCGGATACCGTCGTGCAAAAAGCAGTTGAAATCAGGCGTATGCGCAGACCGTCAGTGTCTGGGAACCAACCCATGTAAGAACCTGGAGGTTTCTCACAGTGATTACATAGACCTGCTGAAAAAGCTGCGCCAGCTTCCGGGAATAAAGAAGGTATTTATTCGTTCGGGACTTCGGCATGACTATATAATGTATGATAAGAGCGACGAATTCCTGCGTGAAGTGATAAAGCATCATGTCAGCGGGCAGCTTAAGGTGGCGCCGGAACATATAGACGACCGCGTTCTTGATCTGATGGGAAAGCCATATGCCGATCTATATGAGCGGTTTGTACAAAAATACAACAGGTTAAACAAGAATTTGGGCTTAAAGCAATATATTGTACCTTATTTTATGTCCTCACACCCTGGAAGCGACCTTAACTCGGCCATTTTATTAGCCCAATATCTTAAAAAGACAGGACAGCGGATAGAGCAGGTTCAGGATTTTTATCCGACGCCAGGAACCATATCAACTACAATGTATTACACTGGGCTTGATCCAAGGAACATGAAACCGGTGTTTGTCGAAAAGTCGCCAAGAGGAAAGGCAATGCAGCGTGCATTGATACAGTTTTTCATGCCCCCTTACCAGGATATGGCGAGAGAGGCGCTAAAAAAGGCTGGCAGGGAGGACCTGATAGGAAACGGCAGGGATGCGCTGGTGCCGCCCAAGAGGGTAAGCAGGCCGGATAGCTCCAGAGCTGGAAAACCAAGGGCAGGCGGGCGTAAAAAGTGAGTGCTTTCATAGATAACAGTAGTATAAAGATGGGAGGTCTTAACGCGGTGTGGAAGGAGTTTACGGTGTATACATCAAGCGAAGGGCTTGACGCAGTAGCTGCAAGGCTGGATTCAATGGGCATCGGCCAGCTGGAGCTTTTTGAGGGCAGGAATAGAGTGGAGCAGTATTTAAAGGAGGCATCAGCTTTTTGGGATTATGCAGATATTAATGAGATTGCTCCGGAGGATGAACCATACGTCCGCGCTTATATTGCCGATGAGCCGGAGAACAGAGGGATTATAGAAGCAATCGTGCCTGGGATAATAGGCATGAAGGATTTTGATTATGGAATCGACTTAGGAAGGCTTGAGGTTATGGTGCGCGATGTTCGCGAGGAGGATTGGGCAAACAACTGGAAGGCCTATTATAAGCCTATAGAAATTGGGGAGCGTTTGTTGATATGCCCATCTTGGGAAGAAGCTCAGAAGACGGACCGCGTGGTTTTAAGGATTGATCCGGGCATGGCCTTTGGCACAGGCTCCCACCAGACCACTAGGTTATGCCTGAGATTGATTGAAAAGCATGTGAGACAGGGCATTTCAATGCTGGACGTGGGCTGTGGCAGCGGCATACTGTCCGTCGCGGCATTGCTGCTGGGAGCTGAGTCGGCCGTAGCTGTGGATGTTGATCCTATAGCTAATACAATCGCTATGGAGAACGCGGGAATAAATGGTGTAGGCCAAGCGTACCGAGTGATAATAGGCAACGTAATAGAGGATGAGGGGACAAAGGCCGCGATTGCGGGAGCCTATGATCTAATTGCCGCGAATATTGTTGCGTCGGTAATAATCCCGCTTACCCCAATGATCCCCAGCATGCTCAAGGATACGGGCATATACATATCATCTGGAATTATCATAGACAGGCTTGAAGATGTGAAGCGTGCGATAATTGAGAACGGCTTTGAGATAGTTGACCTATTGACCGAGGGGGATTGGGCGGCGGTTGCGTCGAGAAAGGCGCATGGATGAACCGCTTCTTTGTTGACAAAAACCTGATAGCGAATGGGACGTTGCATATAGTTGGTGAAGACCTTCATCACATGGTTAAGGTCTTGCGGCTTAAAAAGGGAGATCCTGTCGAACTGTGCGACGGCCTGGGAATGGAATATAAAGCAATCATTGAAGGTTTAACGCCAGAATCAGCATCTTTGAGGATAACCCATTCTGAGAAGAGCGACGCTGAGCCAGATTATCATATTACGCTGTTTCAATGTTTGCCAAAACAGGAAAAAATGGAGCTTATTATACAAAAGTGCGTAGAACTGGGCGTATACGAAATAGTTCCAGCCTTGTCAAAAAGGTGCATAGCTCGCCCTAAGGATGAGGGTTCGGATATAAAGCGCATAGCACGCTATAACAGGATAGCGTATGAAGCGGCCAAACAGTCAAAACGCGGCGTTGTGCCAAGGGTTAGCGGGTATATGAGCCTTAACGGATGCGATATATCCAAATTTGACCTTGCTGTTATAGCATATGAGGGGGAAAGGGAGGTTACTCTAAAGGGCGTCCTCTGTAAAAGTCAAGACGCAGGGAGCATTGCTGTCTTCATCGGCCCTGAGGGTGGATTCGAGCGGGATGAGATTGAGTTGCTAAAGGGAATGGGCGCTGTTACAGTAACGCTAGGAAATAGGATATTAAGAACGGAAACCGCGGGTATGGCCGCATTATCCATGATAGGATATCATTTTAGTAGCTAGGGGAAGAAATACATGAAGATAGCGTTCCATACACTTGGATGCAAGGTAAATCAATACGACACGCAGGTTATGCTGGAGCTGCTTGAGAACGCGGGCCATGAAATAGTGGAGTATGGGCAGCCCGCCGACGCTTGCATAATCAATACCTGCACTGTTACGCATATCGCAGACAAAAAATCACGCCAGGCCGTTTCACATGCTCGTGAAACCATGCCTGGGGCCAAGCTTGTGCTGACAGGATGTTATGCGCAAAGCGCTCCCGAGGCTGTTTCCAAAATAAACGGCATTGATCTGGTTGTAGGTATCAGCGACAGAAACAGGATAGCTGAACTTGTGGAGATACTGTTTGATGGGAAACATGATAAACGCGTTATTGTAAGCCCGACGGCCGCAGAATTTGAAGAGTCATCAGCAATACATGAGGGCAAGACCCGCGCCCATCTCAAAATACAGGAGGGCTGCGACAGGTATTGCTCATATTGCGTAATCCCATATGCCAGGGGCAGGATTAGAAGCCGAACGATAGAAGGCGTTCGGCAGGAGCTTCTCAAATTGGACGGCGAGGGCTTCAAAGAGGTGGTTTTAACAGGCATCCACTTAATGTCATATGGACGCGACCTAAAAGGAAGTGTTAGCCTTATCGACGCGATTGACCAGGCATATGGGTTGTCGTCGATACGCAGGGTGCGTCTTGGTTCGCTAGAGCCCCAGCTTTCAGATAAGCAGTTTATTGACGCCCTTGCAAAAAGACGGATTGTATGCAGGCAGTTTCATCTGTCGCTTCAAAGCGGAAGCGACGTCGTTTTAAAGCGCATGAACCGTAGATATACAACCCATGATTACATGAAATGCGTTGACCATCTAAGGGAAGCAATCCCAGGATGCGCTATAACCACCGATATAATAGCGGGGTTTCCGGGGGAGACGGAAAAAGAATTTGAAGAGACGCTGCGCTTTGCCCAAAAGGTAAGCTTCTCTCGCATTCACGTATTCCCATATTCAAAAAGGGAGGGCACCGCCGCTGCGCGCATGCCGGACCAAGTCCAAAGAGCCGTAAAAGCCAGGCGGGCCGCCGAACTTATTGAGCTTGGCGGCAAAATGGAATGCGCTTTTTCTGATAGCCTTATTGATACATTTCAGGAAGTGCTTATCGAAAGCAATGAAAGCGGTTATGCATGCGGGTATACGGATACATATGTCAAAATAAAAACACAATCTGCGGATAAGGATCTACTGAATACTATAATAAAGGTTAAGGTGACAGGCAGGGGAGAGGGCGAACTCAAGGAGCAATAAATACAAAAAGCGGCGGGAAACCGCCGCTTGTCAAACCGCACCTACTCATCCTTAAGCGCATCCTTAACCTTTTCAAAGAACCCCCTTTTTTTATTGGACTGCGCATCGCCCAAAGAGGCCCTTAGCTTTTCAATCAGTTCCTTTTGCTCATGCGTGAGCCGCCTTGGTATGTCAACGTTTACCGTTACAATCATATCCCCCCTGGAGTTCCCGTTTACACGGACGACGCCCTGATCCCTAAGACGGAACTTTGTTCCAGGCTGTGTACCTTCAGGCACATTGTACTTAACCGAGCCTGTAAGTGTTGGGACCTCGATTTCGCCTCCCAGTGCGGCTGTAGTAAACGGTATTGTCATATTTAAGAACAGGTCGCGATCCTTCCTGACAAACAGCTTATGCGGCTTAACGCTGATTTTTACATACAGGTCGCCTCTGGGACCCCCATTAACGCCGGCCTCGCCTTCCCCGCGAAGTGTCATGGTGTTTCCGGTATCGACTCCTGCTGGTACGTTGACCACAATGCGGCTCCCCTTATTTACCCTGCCGCGCCCGCGGCAGGCCGAGCAGGGTTCCTTGATGACCTTGCCCGAACCATGACAGGTATCGCATGTCCGGACGGTCGCAAACGAGCCGAACATGGTGTTTTGCTGCATCCGGACCTGGCCCTGCCCGCCGCATGTTGGGCAGGTTTCGGGCTGAGTCCCGGGTTTTGCCCCTGTACCTGAACAGGTATGACAGTTTTCCTCGCGGTTAACGAGTATCTCCTTGCGCGTTCCGAACGCGGCCTCCTCAAAAGTAAGCGTAAGATTGGCTCCAATATCGCTGCCCTGCACGGGAACGTTTCTGCGATTGGCAGAGCCTTCGCGCCCAAAGCCTCCGCCAAAGAAGCTGCTGAATATATCTGAAAAGTCGCCAAAGCCGCCGGCTCCATAATTGCCGCCTGCCGCTGAAGCGGGGTCAAATGCGGCATGGCCGAACTGATCGTACTGCGCACGTTTTTGTTTATCCGACAATACCTCGTATGCCTCATTAAGCTCCTTAAAGCGGGCCTCAGCCTCTTTATCATCCGGATTGAGGTCAGGGTGGCATTTTTTAGCGGCCTTGCGAAACGCGCTTTTCAGCTCGTCGTCAGTGGCATTCTTGTTTACTCCAAGCACCTCATAATAATCTTTCTTAGCCAATTCCCCAATGCTCCTTAAATCAAAATTAACTCTGCATCAATCATGACGCAGGCGCGGTTGTTTTCTGCGGCTGCGTCATGAGTTTTTACAGTATACACATAGTTTATGCTCTATTTCTTATCATCGTCAACAACTTCATAGTCAGCGTCTATAACGGTATCCCCGCCGTCCGCCTGCTGCGGCTCGGCGCCGGCGGTATTGGCGTCCGCCTGCTGTGCCGATTGCTGATATATCTTGCCAAATACCTCATAGGACACTTCCGTGAGTTTATCCGTGGAATTCTTTATAGCGTCCTTATCCGTTGCGCCAAGTGCGCTGCGGACATTGACAATTTCAGATTCAATGCGGGACTTGTCTTCAGGGCTTACCTTATCGCCAAGCTCCTTGAGCGTCTTTTCAGTATTATAGATTAGGCTGTCGGCATGATTCCTAAGCTCAACTTCATCCTTGCGCTCCTTATCCTCTTTGGCGAATTCCTCCGCCTCGCGGACGGCCTTTTTAATCTCGTCCTCACTAAGGTTGGTAGAGGCGGTTATAGTAACCTTCTGCTCATTGCCAGTTCCAAGATCCTTTGCCGAAACATGCACTATTCCGTTTGCATCGATATCAAACTTAACCTCAATCTGAGGAACTCCGCGCGGGGCAGGCGCTATACCTGCTAGCTGGAAGCGCCCAAGGGTTTTATTGTACTGGGCAAGCTCACGTTCGCCCTGAAGGACATGCACCTCCACGCTTGTCTGCCCGTCGGCGGCTGTTGAGAATATCTGGCTCTTTTGTGTGGGTATGGTGGTGTTGCGGTCAATCAGCCTTGTAAACACGCCTCCTACGGTTTCAATGCCAAGCGACAGGGGAGTAACGTCGAGAAGAACGATGTCCTTGACCTCGCCCGCCAGAACGCCAGCCTGTATCGCAGCGCCTATTGCAACGCATTCATCCGGATTAATGCCCTTGAACGGCTCTTTGCCCGTAACGCTTTTAACCATCTCCTGTACAGCTGGTATACGCGACGAACCGCCCACCAGAATGACCTTATCGATCTTGTCTGGCGTAATACCGGCGTCCTTAAGCGCCTGATGCATGCATTTTTTCGTACTGTCCACGAGGTCAGCGGTCATGGCGTTGAACGTAGCCCTTGTTATGGTCATATCCAGATGCTTCGGACCGCTTGCGTCAGCCGTAATAAACGGGAGGTTTATATTGGTTGAAACCACGCTCGAAAGCTCTATCTTGGCCTTTTCGGCTGCTTCCTTCAGCCTTTGAAGCGTGCTCCTGTCCTTGCTGAGATCTATTCCGTTTTCCTTTTTAAACACGTCGCAGATATAATCAATAAGTTTTTTGTCAAAATCATCTCCGCCCAGCTTGTTGTTGCCGTTTGTCGCAAGCACTTCAAATACGCCGTCCCCTATCTCAAGCAGGGAAACGTCGAAGGTACCGCCGCCCAGGTCATATACCAGAATGCGCTGATTGGCGCCCTTGTCAAGGCCATAGGCGAGGGAAGCGGCCGTAGGTTCATTGATGATGCGGAGGACCTCAAGCCCCGCGATCCTTCCTGCATCCTTTGTCGCCTGCCGCTGGCTGTCGCTGAAGTAGGCTGGCACCGTTATTACAGCCTGAGTAACGGTTTCACCAAGATATGATTCAGCGTCCTGCTTAAGCTTTTGCAGAATCATTGCCGATATCTCCTGGGGGGTATAATCCTTTCCGTCGATATGTTTTTTATAATCGCTTCCCATTTCGCGCTTTATCGAAGCTATGGTATGTTCGGGGTTGGTTATTGCCTGACGTTTTGCAATTTGTCCAGCCATCCTTTCCCCACCCTTAAACGCGACAACGGAAGGCGTTGTACGCGAGCCCTCGGAGTTTGGTATTACAACGGGTTCTCCACCCTCCAGAACCGCCACGGAGGAATTTGTGGTTCCCTTATCGATTCCAATAATTTTAGACATATTTTTGTTCCTCCTAGATTTCCTTTAAAT
>CAYSKA010000035.1:1141-11745 GCA_964431505.1 uncultured Oscillospiraceae bacterium | reverse complement strand
GAATGGGGCAAACGTCGGCTTGCGTATCTGATTGATTACAAGTCTGAAGGTTATTATGTGCTGATGACATTCTCCGGACCGCCCGAGCTTCCACGCGAACTTGAGCGTAACTTTAAAAACGATGAGAATATTCTTCGCTATATTGTAATCCGTAAAGAAGCATAAATCTGATTTTGCTGAAAGGATGGAATATCAATGAATAAGGTTATCCTTATCGGCAACCTGACAAGGGACCCTGAGCTGCGTGTTACTACAAGCGGCAGAAGCGTATGCAGTTTCAGTATCGCCGTTAACAGGAATTATACTACTCAGACTGGCGAACGGCTTACTGACTTTTTTAACATAGTAGTTTGGGGCAAGCAGGCCGAAAATTGCGGTAAGTACCTTGCTAAAGGACGTAAAGTTGCCGTTTCCGGCGAACTGCAAAACCGCAGCTTTGAAGGCAAGGACGGTGTTAAGCGCACTGTAACCGAAATAAACGCGATCGACGTTGAATTTCTCACCCCTCGTGAACAAGGCGGTGGTTATTCCTCTGGAAGTTATCAGCAGGGCGCATCGTATTCCCAATCCGCTCCTCAGCCGGCTCAACTCAGCGAACCGGACGGATTTATGGATGTAGATGACGATGATCTGCCCTTCTAGCGGCTTAAGATCGCGTAGGACCCACTTTTTCGAAAGGAGTATGATCATATATGGAAGAACGCAAAATGAGGCCGCGCCCCCGCAAGGGCAGGCGTAAGGTTTGCAGTTTTTGTGTGGATAAGGTCGATCAGATCGATTATAAGGACATAGCTAGGCTTCGCAAGCATGTTACCGAGCGTGGCAAGATAATGCCGCGGCGTATGTCCGGCGTATGCGCAAAGCATCAGAGGGATCTTGCCAGGGCAATTAAATGCGCGCGCACCGTGGCCCTGTTGCCCTATGTAACCGACTGACACCTGTTAGGCCGAAAACCAATTTTAAGGGGGGGCTTTTAGCTCCCCCTTTTTTAGCTATCATCCATTAATTAGCTAAACTATATCATGTGCCGCTATTTCTTATGCTAACTCAGGCTTTTATCACTTGACTGTAATGTAAATGTAGTATGTTGTGGTTATGGTAATTATTTTAAAATATATTGTGGGCAATCAATTATATGGAGGTGAAGTAAGATTGTAACGCACTGTATGTCCACCGGCAGTGCCGCGGATTATCCAAAAAGTGGAGGAGTTTCAAATGAAAAGGTTCTTAAGTATTATTGTCATTTGCGCACTTATGGCTTCCATGGCCTTTGCGCCTGGATATGCTATGGAAAGCGCAGGAACTGGAGATCAAGCGGTATTTGCATAGCAATGTACCTGCGATGGCTCCGGAGCGTATATAAGCGAAACCGAATTAACCGAGCACCTCATAACTGATGAGGAACTATCCACATTAAGCAATACCTCTTTGGCAACCTCGATTGATATGAGCATATCGGGATATTTGCCGCCGGTTCAGACTCAGCTTGGCGGAAGCTGCACGGCTTATTCAACATGCTATGCCGAGTATTCCTACAATGTCAACAGATATCTGGACAGGGAGGTAGACGGCACAGATACCTACTATACCCCCATGTGGGCGTATAACGCCCTTAGAGGCGATACTACAGGAAGCAGGGGAATAGCGGTAAGCCAGGCATATAAGTTTCTGAAGGAAAACGGCAATCTGCTATGGTCGGAATTCTTTACGACCAATTACACCCTATTGCCTACTAACCTCGATGATATCCGTAACGCTCTTAGTATACGGGCCGACGAATTCGTTTCTCTTTTTATAGATCCCACAGGCACCCCCATACAGAGTCCGCGCTCCCAGGCTTTGACGAGTGTAAAACAAGTCCTGGCCAGCGGCCAGCCCCTAAGAGTAAGCTCCTATTTCAGCTGGCAGTACGATGCGGCGGAGCATGTACTATATAGATGCAAGCAGCTTCCAGGCGGCCATTCTATATTGATTGTAGGATATAACGATCTTTTTGAGTATGATATAAATGGCGACGGGCGAATCGAGGCCGGTGAGAGGGGCGTGTTTAAGATAATGAACTCATGGGGAACGGGATGGGCTCAAGGTGACGAAGGGTTTGCATGGGTTATGTACGATGCGCTCAATCAGGTGACAAGCGTTTCCGGCGACTGGGAGGAGAGCGGAACCAGGATACCTGCATTTTCCTTTGAATCAAATAAAAACTGGTTCACTTATTGTCCGATAAGGGAGGTGGATACATATATTGTAGCCGAACTCGCATATGGAACGCTCGACGCCAGCAATATGTATGTGGATATAAAGACGCATTTACCCACCTCAACCACTGGTTGGTACAATACGATATACAGGCAGGCAGGGGCTGGATCACGAGGCGGCACTTTGCTGTTAGATTACAGCAACGCAAATCCATCCTTGGGCGAAACCCTGCTTGACGGCCCGATATGTTATATCAGGGTATCGGGAATGCAAAGCGCTTCCGGATCCAGGAACAATGCCTGGCGTTTAACGGATGACTTTGGAAATCCCATAACCAATTACATGCTTCTGGATTCTGATAACGGAGCCTCTGTTATCGGATCGTGCAGCCCTAATCTTATCTTGGGCGATCTTAACTATGACAGGGAGATAACGTCGGAGGACGTAGCTATTTTGGGCAAATATCTTCGCGTAGAGCAAATAAGGTTTCAAGACCTCTCCAATCTCCAGCTTGCGTTAGCTGATTACAATCAGGACGGGATTGTAAACTTAACCGACTATAATTTAATTGAAGGCATTGCCACCCCGTAAACTACATAGCCACTTATACCTTTGATACGAACGGTCAAATGCCGCTGAAAGTCCTCGTGGAACGCTTTCAGCGGCATTCTTATATCTATTATTTCAGCCAATGCTACCCTCAGTTGACAAGGGCAAACAGCAAAATGGGGTGTAAAACCTCCCAGGGCCTGTTTTGCATATTTGCTTATAGTATAACGCTACAGGCTATAGTATGCCTCAAACTCCGCTGCATTCGGGATTCTGCTAAGCCTGTTAAGCTCGGTGCGCTTTCTCTTAATCCACGCCGACAGCAGCCTTTCAGGGAATACGCCTCCCCTTGTCAGGTAATCGTGATCCTGCTCCAGCCTGTCAAGCGCTTCTCCAAGCGATCTGGGCAATGAATCTATTTTTGACTTTTCCTCGTCGCTCAGATCGAACAGGTTGAAATCGTAAGGACCCCAGCCATGCTCTTTCGGGTCTATTTTATTCTCTATTCCGTCAAGTCCAGCCATCAGCATTGCTGCATAAGCATAGTAGGGGTTGCATGTAGCGTCGGGATTCCTGAGCTCGAAGCGCTTCTTTGAAGGGGTTTTTGCATATGCCGGAATTCTTACGACAGCGCTTCGGTTTGCCATTGCATAGCCGATTGTGACAGGCGCCTCAAAGCCCGGTACAAGCCTTTTAAACGAGTTGGTAGATGGGTTTGTGATTGCGCACAGCGACGAAGCATGCTTTAATAGCCCGCCGATAAAATAATGCGCTGTTTCGCTCAGGTTAGCATAGCCCTTTTCATCATAAAACAGTGGTTCTCCGTCTTTAAACAGCAGCATATGGACATGCATTCCATTGCCCGCCTCATTGAGCACCGGTTTTGGCATGAAAGTCGCCGTTTTTCCAAACAGCTCGGCTGTATTGTGAACAACGTACTTGATTATCATGGTCTTATCGGCCATCTCGGTCATTTCACCCATTTCAACCTCGATTTCCTCCTGAGCAGGGCTTCCAACCTCATGATGGTGATACTTTACACTTACACGCCATTCCTCCAGTATCCTGCACATCTCGTTTCGCAGTTCAAAGTTAACGTCCTGTGGCAGCCCTATATGATACCCCGCCTTGTGAGGAATCTGATGTCCGGTCATACCTTCTTCTGTGGACCAATACGCTTCGTCGCAACCTATCTTTAACATGGAGCGGTGTGGTTCGGTCTTAAAGGATACGCTATCAAATACATGAAACTCGAATTCAGGCCCGATTATCATCTTATCCGCTATACCCAGGCCTCGCATGTGCTGAACGGCACTTTTCGCTATGTTTCGCGGATACTGATCAAACGGGCGGTTGTTCGGAGCGTCAATAATCATAACGTCGCCCGTCATGGATAGTATCCCCTCGCTAAATGGATCCATTGCGGCAGTTGAAAGATCGGGAATAAACACCATATCGCTGTTTTCAACCGGCGCATAACCATAGTTAGACCCGTCAAAGCCAACGCCATAAGTCATTAGTTCTTCATCCAGCCTCTCAGCTGGCAGTGTAATGTGTCTCCAGCGGCCGTCAATGTCTGTCATTTTGAAGTCCAGCATGGCAATATTGTTTTCCTGACAGAACTTCTTTGCTTCGGCAAGTGTTTTGAACATAACTACGTCCTCCGTTTTTGTGATGCGTCCTCTGTGCGGCGCGTTATCTTGATTGTACCGTTTTATACCGGCATGTCAACCCGAAAGCGGCATAATATTGATAAAAGTCTTGATGATAGCCGAAATTGGCTTGAATTTTGTCCGCTTAGCCTATACTTCATTGTTGTATATCCGCTTAACATGTTTGCCGTTTGCAACCATTATTCCAAATACGGCAACCAGGTTTATCGCTAGCGAGATTACTATTATAAGCCTTGGTGAGGTTATTTCCCCAAATGCTCCAGCCGTCAGCTGCCCCATAATCGTTCCCGCAGTCATTATCATCTGCGAAATTCCGTTAAAGCGGCCCCTCTTTTCATTTGGTACATAGTTCTGCGTGGATGATATCCTTATATTAAAGGAATTTACCGCCAAGAAGCCTGTAATGAATTTCATCAGCATCATCAGCTCTACGGGCAGGAATAGGTAGCTTCCGTCAAGGAAGCAAATGGAAGTGTATACGGTAACGGCAATAGCAAATTTCCACTCTGGTTTTATCTTTATTTTATAATGTAAAGCCCCTCCTACAAGACGTCCAAAGGTCGATATGCTCATGATCACCGTATATATTGCAACGCCGCGTCCCACCGCATTGTTCAATCCAAGCATATCAAACAGGCCTGGGAGAATAGAGGTTATAGCATCGCCCGCTTCACTTTTAAAAAATGGGAGCACCAGCGCGCCTTCAGCGCCGCCTGCAAACATTGTAACAAAGAAATAGGCGCATATGGCCATCAACCCGGGCTCCGCCCGTAGATAGTCAAGTCCCTCTTTTAAATCGTTCTTAAAGCGCGCTGCGCTGAATTTCTCCGCCTTTTGATTTATAATGTGTGCCTCATCAGCGTCAATACGCGTTTCAACTATTGCCGCTACAAGAAATGAAACAGAGTTAAATATGAACAACGGGATTAGACCAACCGTATTATAGCAGATACCGGCAATCGGAACCATAATTGTATTGGCTATAGGATATATAAGGCTTGAAATAGCATAAGCTTTTCCAAAGTTGCCCTTTGAAATCAGCGTAGGATACAGGCTTTCGTACGCAACCGAATATACGCTGTCAATCGAGCCTACGATCATGCTTAACGCCAAAAAAAATATATAGTTGAACAGGTTGAAAAATAGCATAATTGCTATAACCGCATATAATGCCGCTGAAAAAAAGTCCAACAAATATATCATCTTCTTGCGGGAGAACCGATCCAGGTAGGGACCTGCCAATAAGGGCAATATGACCCTGGGAAGTGAATAGCATATCATGAATATGGCGTATAACAGCGTTGATTCGGTATAATCCAACACCATCAGCCCTATCGCAAATCCCGCAACCGCGTTTCCAAGCATCGACACGATCGTGCCCATGGTTATTATCGTGAAGTTCTTCGTCCAGAGCTTAATCATTGCTAATCCCCCTGCTTACAAGGATTATCAGCCGCTTTTCCACCAGCACGGCTGTGTATATTTGCTTAATTATTGCAGACTGATGCGCCGCAGGGACGTTATGCTCTGCGGCGCACTTAGTAGTAAGTTTAGTCGGTTAAATTGGCCCTAAAATGTACCTCTAAGGAAGAACCAATACGTAAAGCCACATATCAGCAGCAATACCCCAATAGCTACTGGCATCAGCACCAGGTACGCTGAAATCATCATAGCCTTCAGGTCGCCCTTTTCCATTATGGAGCTAAGATCGCTATCCTTCTTGACCTTCCTAAGCTTACGCTTGCTTTTATCATCGAACGCCTCTATATGTTCTTCCTTTTCCCTGTTTTCCTCGGGACTGTCCTGCTGAACCATTTCGTTCCTTCGGTACTCCATGGCGCGTTCGATCTTATCTTCAAAGAGCATGTTCTCATCTCCTTTCACTGGAATTTGGCGTTGGATATTAAATCCATGATCCTCTGTCAGACAAATCAGGACTCTTCCTTATCCGTTTTGCTATCAATCATATGGTGGCAGGCAACAAAGTGATTCGGCCTTACCTCAATCATCTCCGGCGTAACATGTTCACATATCTCGGTGCAGTATGTGCAGCGCGTATGGAACTTGCATCCCTTGGGTGGGTTGACAGGGCTGGGTATATCGCCCTCAAGGATAACCAATTCACGCCTTGCATCGGTTGTGGGGATCGCGTTTAGCAACGCTTCCGTGTATGGATGTCTCGGGTTAGCGAACATCTCCTCGGAATCCGCAAGCTCAACCATACTTCCAAGATACATTACACCAATACGGTCGCTTATATACTTAACAACCGAAAGGTCATGTGTAATGAACATATAGGTAAGGTTCTGCTGGTCCTTAAGATCCTGCAAAAGGTTAATTATCTGGGACTGAATCGACACGTCAAGCGCTGAAACAGCCTCGTCGCATACCACAAACTTGGGTTGTACTCCCAAAGCTCTGGCTATGCCTATACGCTGACGCTGGCCGCCTGAGAACTGGTGGGGATAGCGGTGAACAAAGTATGGCGCCAATCCGCAGTTTTCCATGGTCTTAAGTACAGCTTCCTGCATGCGGTCATCGTTGTGCCTGAAATGTCCATGCGCTAACATTCCTTCGCCGACAATCTGACCTACCGTCATGCGCGGATTGAGCGATGAATAGGGATCCTGGAATATGAGCTGCATATCGCTCCTCAGGTGCCGCATCTCGTTATAGGTAAGGCGCGCAAGGTCAATTCCCTCATCGCGGAACTGCTCCAAACGTTCGAATTCCTCATTGCCGGCATACGGCTTGCGCATAGCTTCGATTTCGTCGCGTATTTCCTTAACGGCATCGTGCGCCGCTTTAAGCCTCTCATCTTCTATCTTAAGCTTTGCATTTACTTTATCAAGCTTTGCTTTCAGCCCCTTCGCATTTTCGCCCTTCTTCTGGGCCTCCTTCAGGCTGAATTCCAGCTCGTTCTTCACTGTTTTCACGGCATTATGATCGATCTCGATATCATGTACCCTCGTAAACTGTCTGAACAGCTTTGAGTATACCTGAATTACCGGCGTAAGGTCATCTACGATCATGAGGCCTCCGATTATGCTGGCTACATCAAGGAAAGCGTCATTGGCGGCTTTTTTAGCCGCGGCAAGCTCATCCGCTTTGCGGAACTGTTCCGTCTCGCTAAGTCCGTCGAACTCGGCCTTCATCGACTCATACTTGGCCTGCAGATCATGATATTGGCGGCGCCTCTTGTGCAGCGTTCTGATCGTCTCATGCACATACTTAGGAGCCAGTTCTTCAAGCGTACGTCCATAGTACATCGTGCGCCCGTCAGTCTGCCTGTACAGCTGTAGCAGCGTGCGGCCAAGCGTTGATTTTCCGCATCCGGACTCGCCAACCAATCCAAACGTTTCACCCTCGTAGATATTGATGCTTATTCCATCATTCGCCTTAACAAACCGGCCGCCCTTGATCGGGAAGTACTGTTTAAGGTTGCTGATGCGGAGCAGAACTTTTTTATTTTCTTCCACGGCTCATTCTCTCCTTCTTTTCAGGATAGAAGCACCTGATCTGTTGCCTTTGGGTTACCTGTAGCATCTCAGGTTCTTCCTCTTCACAGCGCTTCGTAGCATATTTGCAACGCGGCGCAAATTTGCAGCCCTTTGGCAAATCCAACGGATGGGGCACCGATCCTGGAATGGCGTCCAGTCTCTCATTTACCGGCGTGTCAAGCCTTGGGATTGAGAACATCAGGCCCTCTGTGTATGGATGTGAGTAATTATTGCTACGGTCGAAAATGTCCTCTACAGGGGCCATTTCAACTACCTGACCGCAATACATAACTGCCACATCATCAGCCATCTGATTTATAACGCCCAGATCATGGGTTATAAACAGTATGGAAGTACCTTTATCCCTCTTAAGGTCGTTCATAAGCCTCAGAATCTGAGCCTGAATCGTAACGTCCAGCGCTGTCGTCGGCTCATCCGCAATCAGAAGTTTGGGTCTGCACGCGAGCGCCATTGCAATCATAACGCGCTGGCGCATGCCTCCGGAAAGCTGATGCGGGTACTGTTTTGCAACAACATCCGGATTGGGTATTTTAACGTCGGCAAGCATCTCTACTACCTGTGCCGCAGCTTCTTTTTTGTTCATGCCCTGGTGGATCATAAACGGTTCTGAAAGCTGCCTTTCCACCGTAAATACCGGGTTAAGGCTTGTCATGGGCTCTTGGAATATGACTGATATGTCATTTCCTCTTACATGGTACATATCCTCAATGGATAGCTTTGTAAGATCGACCCCTTCAAACAGTATTTCACCGCTTTCAATATATCCGTTGCCGTCGAGCAGCTGCAGCATGCTCATAGCCGCAACGCTTTTTCCAGAACCCGATTCACCAACTACACCAAGCGTTTTTCCTGATTCAACGTTGTAGGAAACCCCGTTGACAGCCTTGACCGTGCCTCTTTTTGTGGTGAAGAAGGTCTTTAGACTTTTCATTTCAAGCAATGCCATTTATCTCTACCCCCTTACCTTTCAGCGGATCTGGGATCCATTGCGTCGCGCAGGCCATCGCCCATCAGGTTTATGCTGACAGTACATAGACCGAATACGATTGAGGTGAATACCCATCTCCACCAGTAATTCTGAATAACAACGCTGTCATTGGCGCCCGTAAGCATATTGCCCCATGTCGGCTGCGGTGGGGCGATACCGAATCCAAGGAACGCAAGTCCGGACTCCGTAAGCATCATGCCCGCAAAGCTGAGCGTCGCATTGACTATGATAGTAGAAATTACATTCGGTACTATATGTTTGAAAACTATCTTGCTCTCTTTCACACCCATGGCCTTGGCTGCAGTTACATACTCCTGCTCACGTCCGCGGAGCACCTCGGCACGGACCAGTACGCACAAGCCAGTCCACCCAACTATACCTAGTACAATCATGACTAGATACATCTTTTGGGATGGCGGCAGCAGCTGACCTAGTATGGAAGATAGAATTAAGAGCAGCGGCAGCGACGGAATACTTCCTACCACCTCAGAGACACGCATGATGAACATATCCACCATGCCGCCGAAGTATCCGGCAAGGCCTCCCAGTAAAACGCCCAGCACAGTACTGATGACAACCGCTACGGCGCCTACCGTCATCGTCGTAAAACCGCCGTTGAGCAGCCTGTTAAGTATGTCTCTGCCAAATTCATCCGTTCCGAGCAGATAACCCTTGAGGCCCCATGTTACTATTTCGCCTTCCGATGTAACAGCATAGTTATAGAAACCGCCTACATACATGTTTTCAATATCGGAATTATTTACTTTATCAGGAACTGACGACTGTTTGAATTTGTTCTTGCCCCAGCCGATATAGTCCCCATTTTCCATCTTGGCAATTAGATGGTGACGGCCGCCATAGATCTCGACAAACTTGCTATCATGCTCCGGGGGAACGAGTATGTTTGTATCAGTACCCCATACGTAAACCTCTCCGGTTGATGTAAGTGCTGCAACAGCGTTATTCGTCGTTGCTATGTCGACTACCGTTTTGCCTTCGAGTCCCTTAGGATACGATTTAATAAACGCATTCTCCTTTTCAAACCCCGTATAGGCTACGGTGTCATCGTCAAGAATGACCATGTATTTGAATCCGGTGAATTCAAAGTCCTTGATCCGTCCCTGATACTCTTCCTTAAGTTTAATGTCCTGCGTCCTGGTGTTGCCCCAGAGATAGAGGTATCCGTCAACCGTAAGAACGCCTGAACACTGATTTCCCGCGATGATCTTTTTAATCTGGTCATATGGAAGGTTCTCAACCTCCTCTGGGATCTTATCCTGTCCCTGGCGGGTGTTGCCCCACACATATATACGACCTGCATCGTCTATGGCAAGCGCGTGGTCGTTGCCAACGGCAATATCTACTATATTTGCATTCCTAATCTCATCCGGTATATCGGCAATATCAATCGAGTTAGTGATCGCGGTATTGCCCCATACATACAGATTCCCGTCATTTGACAGACCTACGGAGAAGCTGTTGCCAATTCCGATGTCCCTAACATTGCCTTCCAGCTCACTAGGTACTGAAAGCATGCTGAACCCTGGAGGCATGTTGGTATGCGCATTCTCCACGTATGACAGATCCAATGGTGAGAATAAAGGTCCAATTACTACTGTCAAAAAGATTACTGCGAACATTATAAGTCCGAACATAGCCGGCTTTTTCCGCCTG
>CAYSKA010000035.1:0-1131 GCA_964431505.1 uncultured Oscillospiraceae bacterium | reverse complement strand
GAATATGCTCATTTCCTTTTTTGTTCCAAAGAATCCTCTTCTGAACCAGGTGAGGAGCCTAGAACGTTTTTTCTTTTCTGTCTTTATTTCGCTCATTTTTTATGTCCTCCCCTGTTATTTGTCAACCCTGACGCGCGGGTCTACAAGGCCGTAGCTCAGGTCGGTTATCAACCGGCTTACAAGTGATATAACTACGAATACCATCTGCATGGCAAGAACCAACTGGTAGTCCTTGTTGTTTAAGCCAAGAATCATTATCTGACCTATGCCCTGCAGCAGGAACATCTGTTCAAGTATCGCCCAGCCGCTGAGCAGGGTTGTAAACCAGCTGATGAGAATTGTGATTATTGGCAATAAAGCGTTTCTCCATGCGTGGCTGTATATGACAACCTTCTCACGTACGCCTTTAGCCCTTGCTGTCCTGATATAGTCCTGGCTCAGCTCTGTTATCATTGCGGCACGTACATATCTGAACGTACTGCCCAGCGAGTTGAACGTAGCTACTATGATCGGCAGCGCCATGTAGTAAAGCTTGTCAGTAAACGCCTTCATGCCTACATACTGGCTTCCTGGGGTCTTTATTCCGCCTGGAGGGAATATTCCGATCAATATAGCGAAGAAATAGATGAAAACCAACGCTGTAATGTAAATCGGAATACTTATTCCAACTATCGTAATAACCTGTGTAGATTTGTCAAGCAGCGAGTTTTTCTTTATAGCGCATTTTATACCCAATGGAATCGTTATTCCAAGCGCCAATATCGTAGTGACGATGTTCAGGAACAGCGTATTCTCAACCGGCCCTGCTAAATGATTCACTACAGCGTCCCTGTAATATGACGAGTAACCAAAGTCGCCCTGAAGCAGATTTGAAAACCACTTCCAATACTGGACAACCATTGGTTGATCAAGACCTAGCTGCGCGGTTAATCGTTCATACTCTATCCTGTACTCCTCTGGAGTCATCTTGTCCTTCTGTGGTTCGAGTATGTCGCGGACTGGGTCACCTGGGGTCAAATTGTACAAGAAAAACATCAGAAATGATAGTATTACAAATACTATCACAACGTATACAAGACGTTTTAAAATATACTTGACCATCTTTTCACCAACCTTCCTTACTTACTTACT
>CAYSKA010000034.1:5877-12100 GCA_964431505.1 uncultured Oscillospiraceae bacterium | reverse complement strand
TTTTTGTCAATATATGGTAACGCATGTATTTTATCAATTACATTGATAAATAAGGAAGGCTATGATATAATGCAATCACAATTCTTATTTTGAGGTGGATTAATTATGTCATACAAGCTCACGATAAAACGTATTCCACAATCCTACAGCAAACCTACAAAGATAGTATCGCTAAGGATACCCGTATGTCTTATAGCAAAAATAAACGAGGTCTCCAGATGCGCAAATACCTCAAGAAATGAAATAATCTGCCGGATGATCGAGTATTCGATTAGAGAAATGCACTTGAACTGATATGGCCTTATGCTCCCATCCAATATGCAAATATTATTACATACTTAAGCTTAAATTTTGTAATCATTTTAAAGGCATGGCCGCTATCAGCATATGACTAAAACGTTAACGCCAACGGATAGAAGCTTAATCAATGTACTGTTTCAAGCATGCATTTTACCGTTTCTCTGCATTCGTCACACGCGCTTATCCCTGTCCATATTCTAAACGCCCCGTAAGCCTGTTCCAGCAGCATGCCCTGGCCACTTTCACAATGCAGGCCAATTTCCCTTGCTAAATGTGCCAGCACAGTTTCACGTGGTTTATATACCATATCCAGCACCAATGCATCCTTGTTCAGCATCCCTAGAGCGGCTCCATCGTCAAAATCAGGTTGGCCCTCCATTCCAATGGGTGTAGCGTTGATCAGCAATCCAGCATCTTTGCATGCGCTGGACATATCCCCCCAACCATAGGGTTCGGACCGGCATCCAAAGCTTCTGATCAGCTTTGACAGCCGTTGTGCTTGTTCATTCCTCCGCGCCACAACGGACACGCTATCAGCAGAAGCAGCCAGCGAGCATGCAGCTGCCCTTGCGGCCCCTCCTGATCCCAGTATAACCGCCCGTATGCCCTTAACGCGATAGCCGGTGGACTCTATCGCCCTTAGCATGCCGTCTCCGTCCGTGTTATAGCCTATCAAGGCGTTGTCCTTGTTTATTACTGCGTTAACGCTGCCAATTTCAGATGCGTTCACCGATATCCAATCAAGGTATCTGATTATCTCCCGCTTATGGGGCATTGTACATGTAAACCCGCTTAACCTATACGTTTTTATGATATCCCTTATATGCCTAAGCTCGCTCCTTTTGACACGTATTGAAATAAATCCGGCATTGATGCCATAGTAATCGAACATGGTGTTATATATCGCTGGAGATAGGCTATGACTTACAGGATCACCAATAATTGCATACTGTTTCTTCATCTTACTTCCTTTCATGACTTAAAAAGCTATGTTATAATTCGCTTAAAGGCGGCAAAACAATATCGTATTCGACGCCCAATAAGGAGGATACCATGCATATACTTTTATTAAACGGTCCAAATCTTAATCTTACAGGCGTAAGAGAGCCAGACATCTATGGCTCAACCACACTCGCCGAGATAGAAAAACTTCTGACAACCCGAGCCGGCGATTTTGGCATAGACGTGACCTGTATCCAGAGTAATTGCGAGGGTGCTCTCATCGACGCCCTTCACAATGCGATGAATGGGTGTGATGGAGTTATCCTAAACCCAGGAGCGCTTTCGCATTATTCCTATGCATTGCGCGACGCAATAGCGGCGAGCAATCTGCCGACCATCGAGGTGCATATGAGCAATGTCAGCGCCCGTGAGCCGTTCCGCTCAACATCTGTATTGACTCCCGTATGCAAAGGCAGTATAGTAGGCTTGGGATACAGGGGTTATCTGCTAGCCCTCGAGTATTTCGCCTCCATACTTAAATTATAAGGAATAAGCGCAATGAATTTCAATTACCATCTTAAAACAAAAGTGTTTTTTGGGGAGAATTCCGTTAATAAAAATGCCTCGGCGCTGGCTCTTGGCGAACGGGCTTATATTGTAACGGGCAAAAACTCCGGAAGGGCGAGCGGGGCTGTTGACGACGTGACAGCTGCTTTAAGGGAGCTTCAAATCCCATATGAAATATTTGAAGGGATAGAGAACAACCCTGATGTAGAGCAATGCAGGGATATCGGCAGCCTTGCCCGCAGCTTTAAGGCCGATTTTATCATTGGCATCGGCGGAGGATCGCCGCTTGACGCGTCAAAGGCAGTGGCTGTATTTGCCGCGAATGATATACCGGCACAAGACGTATTTAATTACGGATATAAAAATGGAGTATTGCCTATCGCGGCTATCCCCACAACATCTGGCACCGGCAGCGAGGTTACCCAGTATTCCGTGATGACATGGCACAGGATTCGGTCAAAGCGTTCATTCGGCGGGGAACTTACCTTTCCACGCGTTGCATTGCTTGATCCAAGATATACTAATTCGCTTTCTCTCGATTCTACCAGGTACACTGCCATGGATGCGTTTACTCATTGCTTTGAAAGCATGATATCCATTAAGGCCTCGCCGTTTACGGACGCGTGCAACATGTATGCCCTCAATTTGTTCGGGCAATGTATGGGAGCGCTTGAAGAGGGCGATGTTAGCCGCTTTAGGGAAAAGCTGATGCTAGTCTCCCTGATCGGAGGCTCGACAATAGCCCAGACAGGAACAACGCTCATGCATGCAATGGGATATCCTCTAACATATTTTTACGATATACCCCATGGATTGGCAAACGCAATGGTCATGCCAGCCTACATGAGGGTTATAGGCAAATTTAGACCAGCCAGGCTCGAAGCCGCGCTTTCGTCATTGGGATGCAATTATGGCGATGTTATTGATTATCTCAATCGAAATTACCCTGTAACCATTACCCCCTGCGAAGATGAGCTTAGGCTATGGTCGGAGCAGACCCTGCAGCAGGCGTCTGTGAGGAATACCGGAATTGAACCCGATGCTGGCGAAATGTATCAGCTTTTCAAAAGCATTTTCTAACTAAAGCACTTAATAACATGTGTTGGCTTTAACCAGCTTATAACGATCCTATTGACTAGTGTTGCCAATAGGATCGTTACTAGCAGCCATATCGTGTTGATTAAAGCATTTTCGGGCCGGCATTTATTATGTTTTGCGGCATATTTTTATATTTCTGGAAGTTCTTTATAAAACGCTCTGCAAGCATCCCTGCCTTTTGGTCATAAGCGTCCTTATCCTTCCACATCAGCCTGGGATTCAATACCTCATCGGGCACGTTTTCACAGGTCAGCGGAACGTTAATATTAAATATTGGATCAAGCTCATATCGGGAGCCTTCCAGCGCCCCGCTTAAAGCTGCGGAAACCATGGCCCTGGTATACTTAAGGCTTATCCGCTTTCCAACCCCATAGGGACCCCCGCTCCAGCCGGTATTTATTAAGTATACATTAGTTTCATGTTCAGTTATCCGTTTACCCAAAAGCTCAGCGTACACCGAAGGATGCAGCGGCAGGAAGGGTGCGGCAAAACACGTTGAGAACGTTGCCTGGGGTTCGATTATCCCCCGCTCTGTTCCTGCCAGCTTAGACGTATAGCCTGATACAAAATGATACATTGCCATGTCTTTGTCAAGCCTAGAGATGGGAGGAAGCACTCCAAAGGCATCGGCGGTCAAGAAAACTACGGTTTTGGGATGTCCGCCTATCCCTGAAGCTACGCAGTTTGGTATATATGTAACGGGGTATCCTACGCGGGTGTTTTCCGTAAGGTTCGCATCGGCATAGTCAAGTTCCCTTGTCTCCTCATCCATTATAACGTTTTCAACAAGGGCGCCGAACTTAATAGCGTTCCATATCTGAGGTTCGTACTCCTTGCTGAGGTTAATGCACTTCGCGTAGCACCCACCTTCAAAGTTGAAAATCCCTTCGTCTGACCAGCCATGCTCATCGTCGCCAATGAGCATGCGCGCGGGATCTGCAGAAAGCGTAGTCTTGCCTGTGCCTGAAAGCCCAAAAAACAGGGCACTGCTCCCATCCTCGCCCATATTAGCGGAACAATGCATGGGGAATACACCCTTTTTGGGAAGAAGATAGTTCATTACCGAGAAGACGCTTTTCTTTATTTCGCCCGCATACCTGCTGCCCGCGATAAGCACGCGGCGCTTTTCAAAGTCTACTATAATGGCGGCCTCCGAGTGAACGCCGTCTATATCTGGGATGCATTTAAAGCCAGGCGCTGCTATTATTGTAAACCCTGGTTCAAAGTTTTCCAATTCTTCTGAACTGGGGCGAACGAGCAGCTGGTGAATGAACAGGTTTTGACTGGCCAGTTCATTCACCACCCTTACTGAAAGCGCATAAGCCGGATCAGCGCCCGCATACCCGTCAAATACAAATATATCGCGCCCCTGAAGATAGCTTACCATGCGATTGTAGATAGCATCGGCTTTCACGCTTGATATAGGCCTGTTAATGTTGCCCCAGTCTATATCATCATGCACCGCTGGGACATCGACAACAAATCTGTCGTCGGGAGACCGTCCCGTATATTTTCCAGTATTAACGACCAGCGCTCCAGATGAATTCAATTTTCCTTCGCCCCGTTCCAGCGCCTTTTCAACCAATAAGGCAGGCGAGGCATTGTGGAACACTGTCCTTGGCGATATGATGCCGAGCGATTCAATATAATCCTTCATGGCCATTTCCTTTCATTTGTTGTCAGGTGTTTTAATATGTATTATTGATCAATATGTAAATTATATCCCACGGCATCTGCGTTTACAAGCTGTGCCGCCCATTATATGTTAATTTATTTATTAAAGTTTTGCTTGAATTTTGCCGATTCTTATTTTTATATAATATTAGTTAAATCGTGGCGGCAGGCAATCCGTCCTGCTTAATTTATAATATCAATATGGCAGGCGCTCATCGTTTTCAGAGCTGCCTCATGCCCTTCCTTGCTTGAACCCGCACACGCCGCCGGATCAACTATAATTTGAATTTGCGGATAATACGCCTTTAGAAGCAGCGCATTTGATACTACGCATATGTCCGTACACAGCCCGCACAGCTCAACCGCCGTTTCGCCGCCTAAAAAGGGTTTCATCAATTCGGGCAGCTCCGTACATGCAAATGAACCCTTCTCAACCACCATCATGTCAGGTGTAAGCTCCGCATCAATATTGCTATTTAAGGCATGGCCTTCAGTGCCCTTGATGCAATGTTCAACGGGCAGCTTGCTCCCCTCAGGTGTAGTCAAATAATCGCTGCTATGTGTGTCCATAGTCAAAATAATTTTATCGTTATTCTTCTTGGCGGCCTTTAATTTGTCCATCACCATCGGCACGATTGATAACGCCTCTGACGAACCTAAAGCGCCATCGATAAAATCATTTTGCATATCAACTACGATCAAAATATTTTTCACTAAAATCACCCTTTAATACATCTAATATACCGGCCACCCAAGAACATTTGCGCACATAAACAATATAAACCCTATTACGCACAGAATAGTCGCTATTATATCGTATCTCCTCTTGCCGCCAGTAAGCGCTGAGAGCGCTATGGCTACGGGGAACGCCACGGTCAAATACCGCGGTGCGCTCAAAAGCCATGTCGGCCCCACCGCCATAATAAAGTACGCGATGAAATACCCGGTGTACGACGACCGCATCCTGCGCGCCGCTGCTATCATTATCGCCAGAGTTCCAAAGATGTAAACAAGGCCTGGGAACCATAAGCCCCATGCAGTTTGCAATTCCATGTCATTAAGCGCCCTAAGGAAGCAAGAGGTTTCATATGATACCGTATTGAAAAACAACCCTATCCTCTGATGCCAATGATCCCATTGGTATTCCATAAACTGCAGGGGATTTCCCGTTACCAAATAATTAATAAGCACATATGCGCCTAGCCCAAGCGGGACTATCAACAAACCGCCAATGCGGGCCGCAATGGATTTAAGCTTTTTCCCCGAACCCTCTCTATACATGCGTATAACATCACGAATGGCTTCTATCCCCATGGGCACTATCATCATAATGCCTATTGAGCGCGTAAACGCAGCTAACGCGCCTATTAGTCCTGCCCAAAGGTATTTCTTTTTCCGAATCAGCAGCATGCAGCTTACGGTCAAAAGCAGGAACAGACTCTCGGTCATCGGAGATGTAAAGAAGAACGCGGCTGGCAATATAAACATGTAGCGCACTACCCGCAGCGCGTCGCGCCTGCTCATATCCAGCGCCGCAAGCTCATACAATACAATCGCCGCTCCTATTGAGCATGTAAAGGACGTAAGCATCGCCGCTGCAAAATAATCGCCAACAACCAGCTGAAATACCTTCATCACCATT
>CAYSKA010000034.1:0-5867 GCA_964431505.1 uncultured Oscillospiraceae bacterium | reverse complement strand
CATACCAATTCTCTGCTATTCCTAAATAGCTTGGCGAATCGCTTCTAAGCCAAAGCGTCTGCATCCGCTCAAAAATCCCGCCGTTATATCCCTTTACAATCAGATCCACCATATATGCAAGTACAAATATAAGGATTCGGCTTGCAACCATCCATATTATTATCTTTCCCCATGGGTGACGCGACCAAAAGCGGCCTTGCCTTCCCATATCCACTATCTGGGGCTCGGCATCGCTATTAAACCAGTCCTTTAAAAGCATGTATACAAAAAGAACCAATAACGCCCCGAAAGCAAATACCGATATCGCGGCCATAACCGCCGATGGTATGGATATTTTATTCTGATCAAGAAGCCATATTATAAAAATGGCGCTTAGGATTGCAAGCAGTATGCTGGAAATGGTATAAAACGCTTTTTTCATAGATAGTCATCTGGGGTCAACGCCGCTTAAGCGGCGCTGACCTTTTGCCCTTAGTTTAATTTTACCTGCGCAACGCCTTTGGCTTAGCCAGGATTTCAGAACAGATTATACCATAAACGATAGCCGCTTTACTATCAAAATGTGGCAATTCCTTCCCTATCTGTCCAACGACTATCAAATTGTCCTCTGAAACCCTGGTTTCACCGCAATCCTCTATCCCCGTCATGCTGGTTTCCATATGGGCATGCCCTGATTTCATGGATGGTTCTACAACATGTCCCGATTTATTGTCAGGCCCTGTCCTTATGGTTCTATAGATAGTATTGGGCGTGCCTTCAGGCTTCTTATCATAAACCGGATCCGGTTCTGTATTGCGGATGGTGGATTCGCCGCTGCTCTGCGACACCCTGGGCTTTAATGACGGCACAACATTCGGAGTTGGAACGCCGTGCTGCTGAACTTCCCGCTTCTCGCGTTTTTCAGCATCCAACTCAAGCATGGCTTTCCTTCGGCGCTCCGCCTCACGCCCTTCAAACGCCTCCTGCTTCTTTTTCTCTGACTTCGACACTGATGACAAAACAAATACTATGATAATTATTATGATCACTAACGGCATCTTAAACGCCTCCTTCCGCCCTTAATGGGGTTAGGAGCGCCGGACCCCATGGGCAAACGCCCATAAGAGTCCGGACGATCCGTAACTATCACTCTTTATTTTCCGGCTTGGTCGTTGTCCCGATAGACTCGCGCATCTGCGTATCAGCCATTACATTTCTCATGTTGTAATAGTCCATTACGCCAAGTTTGCCGCCCCTGAACGCCTCTGCAATCGCCTTGGGCACCTCTGCCTCCGCCTCGATGACCTTGGCGCGCATGCCCTGTACCTCCGCCTTGTTCTCCTGCTCCTGAGCTACGGCCATTGCGCGGCGTTCCTCGGCCTTAGCCTGCGCTATGCGCTTATCGGCCTCAGCCTGATCTATCTGCAGCTGTGCTCCCACGTTTCTTCCAACGTCAACATCCGCAATATCAATCGAGAGTATTTCAAACGCAGTACCCGAATCCAGGCCTTTACCCAATACGGTTCTTGATATGCTGTCCGGATTTTCAAGAACGTCCTTATGGCTTAACGATGAGCCTACAGTGGTTACTATGCCCTCGCCTACGCGGGCAATTATCGTTTCCTCGCCAGCGCCGCCAACGAGCCTGTCAATGTTTGCGCGTACCGTAACCTTCGCCTTTGCGCGAAGCTCAATTCCGTTTTTGGCTATCGCGGCTATTATGGGCGTTTCTATAACCTTTGGGTTTACGCTCATCTGCACTGCGTTTAGCACGTCGCGGCCCGCAAGGTCTATCGCGCAGCAACGCTCAAAGTCCAGCGGTATTCCCGCTCTTTGGGCTGCTATCAGCGCGTTTACAACACGGTCAACGTTGCCTCCGGCAAGATAGTGGGCCTCGAGATTGTTTATGGAAAGCTTTAGACCAGCTTTTGTCGCTTTAATCATCGGATCC
This sequence comes from uncultured Oscillospiraceae bacterium, assembly GCA_964431505.1. GTDB lineage: Bacteria > Bacillota > Clostridia > Christensenellales > CAG-138 > UMGS946. The sequence goes on along the minus strand of CAYSKA010000034.1, from coordinate 3,937 downwards.
ACTATACGCTTGGGAACAACCTTCCTGATACGCATTCCAATAAGCTGGAATATCCCTACGTTTACGCCAGATGCAGCTGCTGATATCCACAGTCCAATCGGAACAAAGGACAAGAATATGACTAAAAATAGGAATGCCGCAACAATAATGATAATTAGAGAAACAGGGTCTATCGCCGCCATCAGTAAGTGCGAAAGAATGTTCATCGTGTGTTTTCTCCTCTCGTTATTAAGGTCTATATAATGCATCCGGATAACTCCGGTACATATCACTGTTTACCAGCCCAATTTATTTAAATGAACGATCGAATTAAAAAATATACTAAGTATATAAAGCCTATTAATGCTGGGACACCGACAGCCAGGATTATCCACGACTTAATCTTCTGTTTTCTCAGTTCACCGGTGTTAACTTCCTGATTGTCAAAATCGTCGCTGTCATCAGCAGCGGGGAACTCAATGCCACATTTGGGACAAGCCGCGTTAGATTCAGAATAAAACGTGCCGCACTGCTTACACCGCTTCATCAGGCCTGTTCCTTCCCCGTCCCGTTTCCCCCGTCCGTCCCGTTTCCCCCGTCCATCTCATTCTCGTTGTTTTCATCCTCTTCTTTTTTATTATACTCGCCTTCGGATATCTCCCTTACTAAAATTCTGAGGTTTTTAATGCTTTCAATCCTTATGTATGATCCTTTGGAAATAAACTCGCCAGACGTTACCACATCAAGACGCCTTCCTCCAAAGTCAGCATTCCCCGAAGGGCGAAGCGGCGTAAGGCAGACTCCCTTTTGCCCAATAAGCTCCTGCATGCTCTTTTCTCCAAGGTCGTTGGACTCGTAATCAATATTATCCCTAAGAACAATCGGCGAACGCGCCAAATTGCCCCTTCCTATTGACCTGAATACAATTACCGCAGCAAGCCCCGCCAATAATATGATGATCAAAAGGGTAATCAGCGCATGGGTAAACGTACTTGCGCTCAATACAATAGACGCTATCAATGTAATGATTCCAAGAGCGCCAAACAATCCAAAGCCAGGCACAAACATCTCAGCTATCAGCAGGGCCAACCCGACTATGAGACATATTACAGCCGCTACGCTCCAACCAGATAAGTATGCAAGTATTGCTTCCATCTTTCATTCTCCCTTCAAAACACGATTAGGCTATAGCCGCTAAAACAGATTGAAGATATTATCATTAAACCAATCAGCAAACCCCATATCCCAATCCGGCAGTATCCCACGTTTCATCAGCATGACGAGCAGCACCCATATAGCGGCAAGGGTAAGCGCCGCCAGTATAACTATTACAGCGGTATCCATAAATCCGCGCAGGCGGCTGTGCTTCTTTTCGCCATCGGCATCGGGCTCCGTCTCCCGCGCGTCGGGCTCCACCTTTACCCGGTCTGTCCCCTCTGCCTTTTCTTCAGCGTCGCTTTTACACTCTCTCCTGTCCTCCGCAATATCGGGCGCTTCCTCACGCCCTGCTGAAACCTCAGCTTCGTTTACCTTTTCAAGCATGCGCCTGGATTCCTCCTGGGTCAGATAACTAACCCATTCGTCCATGTTTTCAGGGCACGCGCTTTGTTCCGCCCTAGCTTTAACCTCCTTAAACACCGACTGCACCACCTCCATGGCCTTCTCACGGTCTCCAAGTATTGAGTAGGCGTGGTTAAAAACCGCCTTTGCATTGGCGGCGAGGTAATCTCTTAAAGCAGTCTTGTCTCCTCCGTTAATTTGGCAAGCTTTGCCATTATTCATGGGTTTTCCTCCAATACGTTAGGTAAGCGGACTTTAGTTCCCTTTTATTATACAGCACTATTTTATCAATTTCAATTCATTTACATTTAAAGTCAGACATAATAATATTGTATGAAATGGAGACTGGACATTAGACGGCTTATTTTAATAGTCGTAATCATAAGCGTCGTTGTTTTATTAGCGCGGGGATGTTTCTATGCTTCGGACGCCGATGGCGAGGACAGCTACGAGCCCCGTTTAATTTTGGGCAAGGGTAACTCAGTAAGCAAGCCACGCTATATTAAGGTATATAAGCATCAAAGCGGCAAGGCTGAAGAGATGGAGCTTGAAGAGTACATCATCGGTGTTGTTGCGGCCGAAATGCCGGCGTCCTTTGAGCCCGAGGCGCTAAGGGCACAGGCTGTGGCGGCGCGGACCTTTGCCGCACGGCGGATGAGCGCATTCGACGGCGCTCCCTGCAGCTCGGAAGCCGAGGTGTGCACTGACAGCAACTGCTGCCAGGCATGGACATCCGACTCAAATATGCGCGCAAATTGGGGAAACAACTATAATAAATATCTTCAGAAGATAAAGGAAGCCGTAATGGGCTGCGCAGGAGAAGTAGCCATTTATGAAGGGCGCCCCATAGAGGCGCTGTACCACTCTACGTCGGGAGGCGCTACCGAGGATTCACAAAACGTGTTTTCCCAGGCTAAGCCCTATCTTGTCGGAGTATCAAGCCCTGGTGAAGATAATGCTTCCCGGTTTACAGCTACTGTCGAGTTTTCAAACAGCAATTTTGTTAAAAAGGTAAATTCAGCTTATCCAAAGGCCGGACTAAAAGCAAGCAAGCTCAAGTCCCAGGTTGAGGTGCTGAGCCGATACGCAAGCGGAAGGGTTGAGTCCGTTCGCCTTGGCAGCGCAAAAATATCCGGCAAGGAATTGCGTTCGATATTTTCCTTGTACAGCGCTAATTTCACACTTAGCTTTACAGACGGCAATGTTGTAATAAAGACAAAAGGATTTGGCCATGGCGTAGGCATGAGCCAGCACGGCGCAAACGCCATGGCCAAAAACGGTTCGGATCACATTGAGATTCTTAAGCATTATTATACGGGGATAGACGTTGTCAAAATTGATAGCCTGATAAAGTAAAACGCGTCAATTTTGCTGCTCTATATAACATCGCGAGTATAAAAACACGCTCCATGTATGCTATAATGAAATTATAGCGGAGGGTTATAATATGCGTTTTATCGGCAACCTCATATGGTTTGTTTTTGGCGGGCTTGTATTAGGCCTGAGCTGGGCGGCGATAGGGCTGGTGTGGTGTATTACCATAGTTGGCATCCCTGTTGGCGTTCAGTGCTTTAAGTTTGCTAAAATAGCCTTTTTCCCATTTGGTAAGGACATACAGTACGGAGGCGGCGTGGTATCCGTTCTATTAAACATACTATGGCTGGTCTTTGGCGGCATTGCTCTGGCAATCGAATCGCTCGCTCTGGGCGTAATCTTTTGCGTAACCATAGTAGGGGTTCCGTTCGGACTGCAGTTTTTCAAACTGGCGAAACTTGCCCTTATGCCGTTTGGGGCAAGGGTTGCCAGCTAAACAATCTCTAACCAAGATTCTCCGTATGTGTATCATTAAGGGCGTTAAAAAAATTAATGCAATTCATCGTAATATCATTATAGCGGCCCTGTTGTATCAAGGCTTGACTGCATAGCCCTGAGCTTATTCCGAATGCCAACGCGCCGCATGCTTTGAACAGCGCTATATTTGACGGCGTAATTCCTCCAACCGCTGCCAGCGGGATATGCGGCATCGGTCCTCTCAGCGCTTCAAAATACTTTGGTCCCATGGTTCCTGCTGGGAAAAGCTTGACCATATCGGCGCCGCATCCATACGCATACGCTACCTCTGTCGGCGTAAGCGCCCCAGGCATGCTGAACAGTCCCAATTCCTTAACATATTCGATTACATCCGCATCCGTATTTGGTGAGACAGCGAACTTAGCGCCGGCGTCATGCGCGAGCTTTGCCTGACTTCTTGTCATCACCGTTCCTGCGCCTACAACAATCCTATCTCCAAATTTGTCCGTAAGCGACTCTATCGCCTGCGCCGTTTCAAAGCCGTCTCCCCTCTGGTCAAAAGTAACCTCAATAGCGCTGATTCCCCCATGGACCAGCGCGTTTGCAA
>CAYSKA010000033.1:0-12182 GCA_964431505.1 uncultured Oscillospiraceae bacterium | reverse complement strand
GACACATCGCCCGAACGGTTGATATCCGCCAGCAGGAGCTGCACACCGTCAAGTGGCTCAAGATCTACAATGCCGCGCATTATCAGCAATGCGTCCGTAATTGTGATCGAGTCGTCATGGTTAACGTCGCCCAGCAGGCCATAGGTTGCTGTAATCTCCATGTCGGAATATACGGCCGAGAAGTCCGCGTCCCATCCAAGGAACAAGTACTGGGTTATCTCATGGGCCTGCGGCAAAGCCTCCGGAGCTATGGCGGCCTCGCCCGCTCCGACGTCCTGGCCTTCCGTTACCCATTCACCGTCAACCATGTAATTGAATGTTATAGTGTAGCCCGATACTACCTCTATCGAGCCGCTTACGGCCTCGATTTCCCCGATCGGCACGTTTACCGTGGTTTCGTCCACGATTGCCGCGCCGCCGCTTATTGTGAGGTCAAGGACGTATTCGCCCTCGGCGCCGTTTGCAACAGCGAACTCAAGCGCCATGCATTCACCCGAATAGTTTGCATTGGGATTTACCACCGCTATCCCAAGCGTGCCCGGCACTGTGTCGTTTACTACGATGTACGCTCCATCCACCGGGTTTGTGTGAGTTATGTAGGTAAGCGCGCTCTCATCGTACTCAATCGTAAACGAGCTTGTCGCCAGGTTTTCCACGTTCACGGGCACGTACGTTCTTTCGCCCGCATTGGCTACGGAGTTTCCGACGCTGATTGAATAATCACTCGGCGTAGGCGGCTCCTCATCCCTGACCTCAAACACAAAGCTCTGCAAATCGCTCACGAAATCCGTAAGCGAATTGCCATTGTCCTGTTCCGCAAACACGTTCAGGGTATAGGTTCCTTCTCTTAGCATGTCCACCGGAACATCGAAGCTTCCGGAAGCCGCGCTTTCCGTATCGCACTTCGCCATTTTGCCGTAGTACAGGATTTGGCCGTTCGTACCCGTTATCGTAACGCTCACAAATTGGTTTTCTCCAACCGTCGCGCCGGCGTAGTCTACAACCGCCTTATCCCCGCCGTACATAATTCTGGGTATATCGCTGGTTACCAGTACCGACTGACCGTCTTGATACATGGATAGTTTAACAGCGCCGCTGGGGGTGTTCATCTTTGATAAAGCGCCTATATCCTGCGGTTTTCCGGAGGCGTCGGTGGTGAATGCCACCTTGGAAAGATCCAGGTTAAATACCGGCCTTACGGAAGCATTGCCCGTGGTATTAATCATGCCGTCCGCAACGACGTTGCCTTGCGGATGAATATAGGCCACATGCTCTTTATTTACTCCCATTGTGCGCAATAACCAGAAAGTGTGGTTGGGCCAATTCATTTCATCGCAGCGTTCGAGCATACTGGGCGTCATCCGCGCTATGCGCGTTGGCGACGAATTTGGATTGCTTGCAAATCCATACTCGCGGTTGAGGACATCCTCATACGATAACAGAAAAACCTTATCCTCCGTATCCTCTCCCTGCTCGACAGTCGGATAGTCTCTGTTAGGCACGGCTTCAACGGCCGTAACCGCTACGCCTTCCCGTTCAGACACCGAGAACATAGCTTCGTAAAATTCAGAGTTCATCCATCTGCGGAAATCGGACTCAGCCCAGGTAGTCGGCACTCTTATCTCTCCGTGCCAATCCATGAAGGCGTGTATCTCAATAACCCGCTCGCTCATAAGCAGAACTCTTTCCCCGTCGTTACTCAGTATGCGCCACTGAATAGGCTCCTTACCGTCCTCCACGGAGGCGTTTTGTTCATATTGCCCGAAATATACATCATTATTAAATATCAGTGCGGGCTCCCCGGACATCTCCTTCACCGTTACGGCGCACGTAGCAGTGAGTCCCGAAGGCGTCTGAGCGGTAATAACCGCGTTTCCCGCGCTTACAGCCTCTAAAAATCCGTCGTCCGCCACGGTAGCGATCTCGGAATTGTCGCTCGTCCATGCTACCGGCTCGTCCAGCACGTTTTCATTACCCGTCTCCGGCATGTACAGGGCTGCCGAAAGCTGCATCTGCTCCTCAACATACATCGTTACACGGGATGGCTCTACATAGAATCCTTCTTTGGGAATCTCAATCTCGTACGCCGTCTCGTTATAAGCGTAATCCGTTACGACGAGCAGAATCCTGTCATGCTCCTCAACATTGAGATCAAGCGTTAAGGCCTGCCCTGGTTCCTGGCTTTCGCCCGGAAAAGACTCTATCTTATAATCGACCATGCCGTTGATATACGCATAGGTTGACACATCCGCGATATACTGATTGTCGCCAACCTCAAGGCGCAGATACTTCCCGCCGTCCTTTTCCACCGCTTCATAGGAGAGTATCTCCGGTGCTTCCAGATCGATTGTCACTGGGAATTCCCATCCGGTACGGAGGTTGCTGCTTTCATGCGCGTCATAATCCAGCGTCGCTTCCATTTTCACGGTGACTTTAGCGTTGTTTGGAAGCATTTCACCGTTCGCGTTAGTTCCATACCAGGGGGCCATCGCATCCCACCGGGACGCGCCGACCGGATAGGAGCGCCCCGACCTGGTGTCATAGAACGTTTTGGCCACGTTCTCCAGACCCATCCTGTAATACTCCTCGCCATCCTCGCCCGTTATGGTATAGCTGAAGGTTTTGGCGCTGCGCAAAAGGCTGGTATAAACCTGGGCCAGCGAATCAAACTTGTCATCGCCATTGGGGGAGATAGCGTTTCTATCCTGCAGGTACGGCAGATAGTGGTACATGTTATCGCCAATGTAATACAGGAAGAATTGATCTGTCGTTACAGAAGCCTCATGGGGATACATGGACGCCCGCATATTGTTCTCATCCAAAATGGTATCCCAGTAAAAGCCGTGGTCAAGCTGCGGCGCGCGGGTCCAGTCGCCGTAGAATCCCAAAAACGGCAGGGAGAGGTCAACGCCGCCCTCATCCGTGGAGGCCAGTTTGACAAATCCGTCGATATACATACCGTTTTCAAAGCAGGCCTCAAACAGTCGCCTGTCCCCTTCGCTCAGGGTAATCTTAACAAGAACCTCTCTGGTCTCGCCCGCCGGCACGACTACCGTGTCGTTCTCCCAGTTGGTTTCCACATCTGGATACAGGGGGTTGGGCGTACCCGCCATAAACGCCCTGTATTGTTCGTCATAATCGGTAAATTCCGTCATTACTGTGGGAATGATCTCATAGCTGAGCGTCTCCGAGCCTATGTTATGCACATTGAAAATCAGCTCGTATACGCCGGTTTCATTTGGATCGTCGCCCAGCTCAATCTTCGGCCTTATCATGCCTGGCACGGACAGATAGGCGTCAGTGCAAACCGCGTTATTTACATTGGCCAATCCCGCTCCCTGCTGCCTGGGCGAGTAGGGTAGTCTTCCAAAGAACTCATCGTCGTAAGTGGCGGGTATGGCAGTGCTCATAAGCAAAGTGTTAATCATTTCCCGCGCATGCTCTTCAGGAAGATCCGCAAACCGTTCATCATCCTTAAGGTACTGCTTTACAAGGGCGGCCAAGCCGGCGATATTCGGCGCGGCCATGGACGTGCCACTCATCGAAGTGTACGTGTTGCCGGCCACCGAAGAATAAATGTTCCCGCCCGGCGCGGCGATTTCAGGCTTGAGTTTGAGATCCGACGTGGGTCCCCAGGATGAAAATTCGGACATTTCTCCCGCATAAATGTAATCGGCGCTACATAACCCTTCCTTAACTGTTAACTGCTTATCTTCCTGCTCCAGCATATATTCGCCGTCCGCCTTGCCTATGATAACCGAGGGGATGCTCTGGTCATCAATCTTCATGATTATCCAGGATGCGTCTACGTTATCATAAACAACCATCGCGTAAGCGCCTGCCGCCACAGCGTTATCATGCTTTTGCTGGAATGACAGCCCGCCGCCGCGCTGAACCAGGGCTACCTTGGGCGCCTCGCTCCAATCGTCCATTTCAAGGCCCGCGTAATCTTCAGCGGCCCCCCCGTTGGGAACCGGAACATAGATTAGCGGCAGACCTATAAGTTTCAGGAAATTTAGATCGGAATACACTGACGTATCGTCAGTAAAGGCGATGTTCCGCCCGTTTACGTCAAAATAATTGGACATGTACGTTTTATTATCCACGCTTGCAACAGCGGTGGATTCAGCGAACGTGGATGGCATACCTACGATACTGTTGTCCGGATCCCCGGCCAGCGGCATATCCTTCGACCAACGGTTCCTGTATCCGGAATTATAACTGTTTCCAGCCGACGCCGAGATAAAGATCCCTGTTTTTCCCAGTCTGCTGTAAACGCCGTTAACGCTGGTAATACCTTCTTCCTCCGTAAACCCTGCGGCTCCACCAAGGCTCATATTTACAACGTCAACATCCAGCATAACGCAGTCCTCTAAAGCGGCTAGAACCGCGTCAAAATACAGCGAATTGCCGGACATGGTTTTCATAATATAGAGCTGAGCCTCAGGCGCCATGCCGATAACCTGGGGGTTTACGCCGTCGTTGCCCGCAGCGATGCCGGCCACGTGGGTTCCATGCGTATTTCCGCCGTGGTGATCCGCATCCGCCACGCCGTCGGCGTAATTAAACGCAAATGGAATCTTCTCGCTCAGGTAAACATCCTCGGCCGTAACGTCCGGCGCCATTAGTATGGCCTGCATATTGGGGTTATTGGACATAGCTTCGCGTATCCGCTCAATATCCATGCTGGGGTCTTCCGGCGCATCCCTGAACAGCTCATGATCCACGTCGATTCCGCTGTCTATGATGGCGATGCGCATACCCTGTCCGCGATAGCCGGTGTTGTTCCAAACATCAATAACGCCAACCATCTCTCCGCTGGATACGGCATCCGGCTCTATTTCATATACCGGAGCGACATATGCCGCTTTAACTTCAGGCAAGCTGCGAATTAGTTTCAGCTGGCCGTATTCAACCGTTGCGGAAAATCCGTTCATCAATACCGTATAATGGTTTTTGAACACAATTTCTTTTCCGTCGAGCATAGAATCGGCAATCTTTTTCTTAATCTCCGTCTGCTTGTCAAGCAGGAGGTTTTTCCGGTTTACCCCGCTGGACGTTAGGCAGAGCCCCGAATCGGTTTTTTTCATCATGGAAGCGTCCTCGATAAGCGGCTTGTCCTCCAATTCAACGATGATAGTCACCTTTTGATTATCGCTGTATAGTTCGGACCCATCTATTTCGCCGTGCGGTGTTTTTTCCGCCTCCGGCAAATCGGGCACGCTATCCAGCTTGTTAACGCGTATATCGCTTGTGTTGGTTATAGAACCAGCTGCGGCGGCCGCATAACCCACAGCGTTGAACAACATCGCCATGACGAGCGTCAGAATTGCAAACAACTGCCAACATGTTCTTCTACGTTTATAGTACATTTGTTGCTCCTTTCACAATATAAGATGCATGATACTTTTTCTGTTTACCACTTGCCTAAGGTTTATAGTACAAGATTGGTGCTTTTTTGCTTTTTGCAATAGCCTAAAACGATTTTTATGCTCATTTTGAGCTATTCCGTTCGGACACGCTCATCCGCGTTTAATCATAACGACGCTGAAAAATCAGGGCTTCCACGGTTTTTAAACATATACACACTTTGATCCTCCTTATTTTTTTAGCTATATTCTCCCTCCGCTTGTAATGGAAATTTACACCACTACGGGTTTTACGGTGTTGGATAATATATTATTTTATAAATATAGTAGCTCTACTTGACTTCATCTATATCCATCAAATACAATTATATAGATTACTAGCGTTTATGTCAACACCGTCAATTTATATTGACAAATATTTTTGTTGGGGGATACTATAAAATAATGATTATAAAACTTGATAAGAACGGGGCGAGGGTATGTGCATCAATACAAGCGTTAATTATTTAGCTGAGACTTTAACCTATTTCAGCCGTAGGATCAATCACCAGAACGCTCGGGTAATTCTTGACAGCCTGGTAGGGAAATACGAGAATTATCGGAATGAGCTCGAAAACCTGATACAGCCTATTATTGAATTAGAGGCTTATTTGGATTCCCAGGTTCAATATCCTGACGAACAGCTCAATTTCTTCTTTAAAAAATTCATTCGCCTATCCGACGATATGGCTACGGAAAACGCGAATCCGGCCGGCCTTATCCTATGCATGCCGGAGTATAATGGATTCGAAGAGCTTAGCGCTTTTAAGGCCAGCCTGAAAAGCATGACCCCCGCCCAAGTCAGGTATCAGCTTTGCGGCGCGCTTCAAGTTTCAGGGCTAAATCCGGAAACGAACGAGATGACTACCGCCGAGTTTTCAAAGCATATTGATGCCCTGGCAATCCCGCTGGAGTGCAAGTGGGATATTATAGATACCTATAAGCACTTCAACGCTTATACGGACGAGCTGTACGATATCGTACAGCCCGTAATGCGGCTAATCGCCGAGCGTACGGATCTGTATGGGCAGCTATTGGATGAGTTTATAGAGCTTTACAGCAGCATACCCAATTTAGACAAATACCTCAATGATAAGTTCAGCATGGATGTATCGGAAAACCTTCCGCTGGAATTTCATCCATCCATAATAGGCTTCAATTCGCTTTATATCACTAGAGCCGCCAGCGCGGATACATCCAAGCTGTATATAGGCGTGCTTGTAAAACGGCTTGTTGAAATAACCTCGCATGATGAAACCATATCCACCCTATCAAACATAACAAAAGCGCTTTCCGATCCGGGAAGACTGGAAATCCTCTGCTATTTAAGGGATCATTCAGCCTATGGCCAGGAACTGTCGGATCGGTTTAAGCTTTCCACCACAACCATATGGCATCATATGAACAAACTGCAGGTCTCTGGCTTTGTCAGCAGCATTTTTGGCGGAAACCGTACCTATTATACAATGGATAAGTGCAAGGTGCGCAATTACATAGCCAGGCTGAAATGGCTGCTGCTCAACGAGAAATAGCGCATGTACGCGCGGCTATTCGATTGCGCGCCTTCAGAGATGTTATCCGTGGATTTGGCTTAGTTTTCCCGTTGCATGGTTCTTACGGCTTTTGCGCCAATTCCGCGGTGTGCTTTTTTTATTAGCCGCTTAATTGTGAAAACACCCTGTTTGTTCTTTGATCTGTTGTTCAGCTTAACTTTTAGGGTGCTGTTCGCCTTTGGTTTTATAGGTTCTTTCCTTGCTGTGGCTTTAAACCAGTGGAATGCCTTGCTCTACGCGCGGCTCGCTTGAGATCATGGAGTCACCCCTTTTCGCCATATTTACCATATATGCGATTCATGTATGATACGGACAGAGCCAACGCGGCCTGTCTCTTCTCAACCATCTGTATGGGATTAAGCCTTTAAGGCAATAGTATTGCCAGTCGTTGGTTTATGGATTAGAAAGACGGCGTTATTAGGATCATCATGTAGTTTATTATGCTGCTTTTTAGACTTGACACATGATGTGAACTTTGATAGGATATAAATCAAATTAAATATAGAAGCTTTAATGTTTTCGTCGCCGGACGGATTCATTATACAAAGCGGTAAGAAACTCATACTATTAGGCCTAGGGTATGAATTTTCCACCGCTTTATTTTTTTAAAATATGGAGGTTTAACTCATGTTAGGCTTATTGGTTACAACCGTGTTGACAAGTGCCGCAGATAGCTTGAATCCGGTAGCAATTACTCAACAATTTATTTTACAGGGAATGGTAAAAAAGACGAAACATATTTGGTTTTTCATACTTGCCACGGGAATTACAAATTTTGCGGGCGGACTGATGGCATATTACGGTCTGATTGCTGTACTTGCCGGTACAATAGGTTTTATACTCGATGTGTTTGGCTCGAAAATTTATGTTTTCGAGCTGATAATGGGTATTTTCGCTCTCATTATCGCATGTTATACTGCGCTAAATCAAAAAATAAAACAGACAGGCCAAACAAAAAGTACGCAAGCGGAGATGGATATTGAGCAAAGAGAAAAACAGCACGCGACTAAAAAAATCAAATCCGTTTCGCCGGCTTCATTGGCTGTTTTAGGAGTAATCGCCACTATTGCGGAACTAGCAACAGCGCTCCCTTATTTTGCGTTTCTTGCGGTTTTATTGAATTATGAGCTTAGTTTTTTTTCGGTGATTATTATACTGCTCATATATAACTTTATTTATTCCTTGCCCTTGATTATCCTTTATTTTATCTATAGAAAAAAGCAGGATTTGTTTGAACGCTTTTATCTGTTTATAAAGCGCCGGATGAAAAAGTGGGCGGCGGTTGTAATACCGCTGATTCTCATATTAATTGGAATTGTCCTTATTTTTCACTCCGTAACTACACTTATAGCTTGATTGCTGAATGTAATTTGAATTTAGGCTGAAAACCGATAAAATAAAGGTAATATTCAAGCCCTGAAACGCCTGAGCGTAAAGAAGCGCGCCACCCAACTTGGACGGGCAGCCGGATACAGACGCTGGTATTCTACAGTCGGCCCACTCCTTCGGCGGAAAAAGCCGCGCACTGCGTCTTATTGCTTACTACCTGCGTTTGCGGTTATTATATGTTTTGTAACGGTAGCAAGCATCGTTGCGGACTTCACCGTTTACTTCGTGATTTTTTACAAAAATGCCATCTCCCCCCCAACTCGCCTCCCCTATAAAAACCGCCTTCACCGAATCCCTTATCGGAGCGTTTAACTCTCACATCTCCAATTATATTTCACTTTATCACATAAAGGCAAAGCCTATCCTCCCGTTTGATGGTGTCAAATTCTCATCCTCCCGCATTGGATACGGCAGTTCAGGATACTCCTCGTTTTTAGCGTAACATTTCCTTTCAATTCTGGTTCAATAAAGGCTTATTTTAACTTGCATAAGTTATTGAGCTTGCATATGTCAACGGCTTCCATATTTCTCAATCTCCGCATTGCTTTAACGGTCTTTCTAACTCAAATGCGCCTTGGAAATAATTTTAGCACTTATTCTTAACTTTATACCGTCTGTTTTAATTATCGACGCATAGTTGACCTAGTTTCATATAATTGCATAATTATTACTTTATACTCCCATATAGGCAATAAAAATGAGTAAAACCAATAATTATATGCGGCTTTTTTTATTTTGCTATTGACAAATACATGTTTGTAATATATATTGTATTTAAAAGATGCACTTTTGTTAAATACAATATAGCTTAAAGCGATCCCGAAACATTATTTAGAATTCTGAGTATTGAACCCATTGCCGCGTTACCCCATTTGCTTAATAGATAGATTAGAGGAAGGTGATGCCTAATGATTGTTGATTGAATTAACGCTGATAACAAAATCCAAACAGTACTCTGTCGGAATTTGCGATTAATTATGCCTATAAAATTTTAGTGTAATTCTCGCTCCGGCAATGCCGACTACGCAAACCGCAGAGATATAGGGATGGAGTTCACCGCCAACCATGTGATAAACCTGTTTGCGCTGCGACAGGAGAACGGCCCGTTTGGTGAACAACGGATTTTAACCAATGCTATTCGCAGAAAGGATATTGTACCATGTATAAAAGAATTTTAAGCGTTTTTCTCTCAATCCTCACGCTGGCCTGCATAAGCGCGCCCGCTCTGGCCGTTGAAAACACAAAGGATATCGACCCGCCCCCTTTTACCTGGGAAGCATATGAACTTGTTGCGAATTATCTTCAGAATAACGGATATCTCGCCATTGCCGGCAACGGTACGCTGGAGATCCTGTCCTTCCCCGAAAGCGCGTTTAATCCGCATATTGTAAACGCCATTAAAAGCTATGTAAACGATTTTCTTAATCCCCTTGTGCTTGAGGGCATGATGTGGCTGGACGCTGGCTTTAACGTATACCTTACAGAGCAATACTATATGTATACGAAGGATTCCCTCATTTGGTTCACTGAGGCATGCGGTTTCGACTACCGGACAAGAGGAATACAGGGCAACAGCATACCGGTGGTTCATGACGATAATCCCAGCGAACGTGGGATAAGCGGATTAAGCATCTACTGGTATAAGTACGAGGCCAGATTCAGCAACGACGTAATAACAACCAGGATAGATACCCTGTATAAGGGTCTGTGCAACGCGTTTTTCCCCGCTCCGATAGGACAACGCGCTACTGATAATGTTGTGGCCAACATGGGGGCGCTTGAGCTGTGCAACGTAAACCGAAACGGAGTGGTAGTAAGGTTTGTATACTCTACCGAATTTGATAACCTGATCGCTGGAATTTGGGCGCAATGATCCTCCGTTAGAAGGGCTGTAGGAATCCGCAGCCCCTTGAACCTAAAGAGGGCGACTCCAATCGGCAATGAGCACTAACTTTGGTTGTAATTAGCTTTATCATTACAAAATAAATAATAAGGAGGAAAATAACGTGTTAAAGCGAACTCTTAGCATTATAATGTCCGTATTTATGCTGGTCTGTCTCTGTGTTCCAGCGCTGGCTGCCGACTCAACCGAGCCGGAACAGCCCTTTTCCTGGGAAGCGTATGAGCTCGTAGCTACATATCTGCAAAATAACGGCTATATCCAGCTTGCAGACGATGAGACACTGGAGATACTTCCCTTCCCCGAGGATGTCTTCAACCCCGAGATCGTAGAGGCCATTCTAGGCTATGTAAACGAATTCATCAATCCTATGATACTTCAGGGGATGATAACCTTGGATGAAAGCTTTTCGGTGCATATTACTGATATGTACGTAGAATATGCGAATGCTATGATTGATGAAGATAGTGTACTGCTAAGAGAGTACGGTTTTGATTTTAGGGCCGGAATAGGTGATAATCCAAATATCCTATTGGTTAAGAATTATGCGGATGACGCTGGTCAGACAAGAATTGAAATGCACTGGTTCTACTATTATATTTATCTTAGCAATGAAGCTGTGCTAGTAGTAGAGGATGCAGTCATGTTCACAGGAATAATTTGTCTGTTCATGCCCCAGCCTGAAGGAGCCGCGCTTGCTGCTCTGCTATTACTATACTCGAAAATCATAAAGGATCACAATACGAACGGCATGGGAGTTGTTATTCGGATGATCTATCCTCCCTTACCCGGGATAGTTACCGGTATTTGGGCGCAATGACCCTTCGTTAGCCAAGGAACTGTGGAAATCCGCAGCCCTCTAAACAGAAAGAATGATAGCCGCTATGAACTATTAGCGCTGATATCTTGTTTACGGCTAATACGACCATGCAAAAACTAATCAATCGTTTATAAGTTATTTTAGGAGGAAAACAAATGAAGAGAAAAGTATTTATATCAATCGCTTTGATAATATGCGTTGCAATCACCTCGCTGGCGCCGTTTGCCAGCGCCCTTGAAACGAATGCCGCCGCCTCAGTAGCTCCAGAGGTATATATGAATACTGTAAGGCAGGCCAGCATGTACCTTGATCGATACGGCCAGGACCTTCTGTTTAACGGCAATGAGATCGAAAGGCTGATAAATGCGGGCCTAATTGACAGATCGGCCATGGAAATATTCTCCGAGCATATAGGGGTTGTAAACGAACTTATAAGACTTGGATACGTTTATCCTATTGATATGATATCAAGCGAAGGCGTAAGGTGGGTGCTGGACGCCTCACCACTGCGCGATATGGTATACGATCTGCTTAAACGTTACACCTATACAAGCTCAAGCGGAGTAAGGTTTAACGTATCTTTAGGCGGAGAATCCAATGAGCAGATATTTTTCCAGGATAATATTTCGGGCAATACGAGTGCAATAGCATACAGGGTCTATGGATTCGACTATTATTTAGACGACTATATATGTTCATCTCTGGGCGGCGAAATACGATACGAAGCGGCGCTTGCCGGCATGAGCATAGTACCGCATACAGTCTCGTCCATGACATTGGCTCTATATGACAGCAGAACACTGATACAGTATATGAATCAAGGCAATGGGGTTAAAATCAGCCTTGCAGGCTGGATTCCAAGCGCTCCTTATAGATGTGAGACGCTGTAACCATTTACGTAATTGATCTTAATGTCCTTTAATTCAATAAAGATAGGCGGACAGGCCGCAGGGGAGCATGCAGCCTGTCCGTACTTTACTTATTATACACTGGGCGTTTATATAACAAATGTGAGAGCCCACCTTTTCGTTTTTCGCCATAATAGTTCACAATTATTATATATTAGGCAAATATTGTTGACACAGCCTTGTGCTTCATGTACATTATATATA
>CAYSKA010000032.1:0-12200 GCA_964431505.1 uncultured Oscillospiraceae bacterium | reverse complement strand
TTTTTGGGATCAGCCTTTGCTGCGGATAACTTTTCAGACATTATAGTCAGATGGCTGGTTAACACAGTAGGGATTACGGGCGTATCAGAAGCATCGCTCAATACCATAGCGGTAATCCTAATTACGCTTATACTTTCGTTCCTTATGCTTGTTCTCGGAGAGCTCGTGCCAAAGCGCATAGCCATGAGAAAGCCCGAAAAGGTAGCCCGCCTTTCGTGCCGCATAATAACCATACTATCGAAGATAATGAAGCCCATAATCTGGCTGCTGTCCATCTGTACAAACGGTATCCTCAGACTTTTTCGAATCAATCCTCATGAAACGGACGAGGCGGTTTCCGAAGCTGAAATACGTATGATGATTGATATGGGCAATGAAAGCGGAGCAATAGAAACGAACGAAAAAGAGCTGATAAACAATATATTCGAATTTAACGACATAACGGCCGATGACGTAATGATACACCGCACCGATATGGTGGTATTATGGACGGATTCTACGCACGATGAAATAATAAATACGATAAGGGAAAGCGGGCTGTCGCGCTTTCCAGTGTGCGGCGAGGACGTCGATGATATAGTGGGAATACTTCGTGTCCGCGAATACCTTTTGGATATTACCGAATCCTTGTCAAGGCCAATAATCGAGGCATTAACGCCCGCATACTTTGTTCCGGACAGCGTAAAAGCCGACGTGCTGTTCCGCGATATGCAAGAAAATAAGGTTCATATGGCCATTGTTGTTGACGAATATGGCGGAACATGCGGTTTGATTACAATGGAGGATCTAATAGAGGAGATTGTAGGCAATATCTATGATGAATCCGATCCCCAGGACGAGCAGGGGATTACTAAGCTTGAAGACAATCTCTGGAAGATAGCAGGCAGCGTTGAGCTGGTTGATATTGTTAAAGCCCTGGGGTTGAAATGGAGGCCTGATGAAGAGGACGAGTATGAGACGCTAGGCGGCCTCGTGTTCAGCTGTCTTAACCAGATACCTCCGGATGGAAGCAAGCCTGAGGTGGATGTTGTTGAACTGCATATCAAGGTTGATAAGCTCGAAGACCATAGGGTTGAATGGGCGATGGTATCAAAAATTAAAACGAATGAGCAGGTTGCAGCGGTTTCCAAAGGCGACGGACGCTCCCCAAAAAACTAGCTGGCTGCTGTTTCGATATAACTAAAACAGGTACCTTAGATGCTAACTTCAATGGCGGTGTGGCGGTTTAGGCTGTTCCGCCATTTAATATTTTATTGATTTGTTGGGGTAGAGTGCTCTTCCTTATTTGCATTTACTCACAACCAAGGCCGTTATTATCAAATATATTTACCCCCAGAAGACCTAGAGGAGCCGGATTTGTGGCCAGCTCAAAGCCTATGAGCGTAGGACTGTTCCGTGCTATTTTAAGCGATGAATGCATAGAAATGGCCCAAATCAGGTCCTCTAAGCGTGTTTACTCTTGTCAGCTTAAGGCAGCAATCCAGCTCGTATATTGTGTCTTTAAGCCCTTAAACCGGTTTAAGAATAAGCCTGATTTGGAAGCGGACGTTTATTGTTAACGCATAAATTCAATCCATTCTTTGTCAACAAACCGTTTTAAATACCCCAACCGTACTTACAACGCGCGGACAGCTGCTTTAAGCTTAGAATAGATATGCGCGGAAGCGATATATACAAAAGGACATACCGCTCTTTGCGATACATCCTGTAAGTGACAAAGCGGATCCTTTGTCCATCATTTTGATTAAACAATATCAATTTAAGACTGCATAAGCCGCCAACAGCATAATTCAATGCCAGTTAATGGTGTATCCCCGGTCAGACCTTGCTTGACGGGTCAAACCACATAGCTCCAAGTATATCAAGACCAAGATGGATTCCCAATACTGGGCCAAGTTTTCTGAGCGTGACGCTGACCCCGCACTTCTTCTCAATCTGTTCAACGAGCTGCTTAGCGGCCTCTTCCTCGCTTATATACTGTACCGCTATCTCCTCAGCTGTCTCTGGAACCGCCTTTAACAGGCTCTTTAGCTGATCGCTCCTGCCCCGGGCAGCTCCGCAGGCAATGACCGCCCCGTCCTTGCACGTAAGAAGCGGCCTTATATTAAGTATAGTGCCTACGGATTGTCTAACAGGCCCCAAGCGGCCGCTTCGCCTAAGCGGCGTCATATCGCTTACAGAGAAAAGCGTTTTGACCTGCCCGCGCATGTTGGTAATTGCATCCGCAGTTTCATTTAAGCTATAGCCGCTTTGAATTAAGCGTCTGGCCTCGCGGACTAAGAATGCTATCCCTATTGCGGTTGTCCGTGTATCAACCACCTGAATGGAGCTTTCCTCCCCCATATTTCTAGCGCACACCGATGCGTTGCTGTATGTTCCGCTGAGCCTTGATGAAATGGTCAGACAAAGCACCTCGAAACCAGAACGGCGAAGCGTAGAAAAGGTTCTTTCATAGCATCCTATGGCAGGCTGCGAGGTATGCAGTTCCTGTGTGCCGGCTATAAGGGACTCATAGTTTCCGTTATCTTCAACAAAATGTTCCGTATATGTTTTACCCGCAACCGTATAGGTCATGGGAACGTAAATTACGCCCAGCTGCCTGGCCTCCTGTTTTGTCAAACATGCGGTGCTGTCAGTAGCAATGACAATCATCAGTTAATCCTCCCGATTTTACGGTACTTTTCATAACGGGCGTCCAGCAATTCCCGTATTGGCTTATTCATATTTTTATTGAATGTATCTATAAGAGCTGATTTTATAGCCAAATATACCTCCCCAAATCCCTGTTCGCATGCAGCGTCCTGCTCGTCGAATATACGCTCTATTATATCCATGCTTAAAAGGTCTTGTGCAGTCATTTTAAGCGCCTCAGCGGCGGCTTCAACCCTTGAAGCATCCTTCCAGATTATGCTTGCCGCTCCTTCCGGCGATATAACGGAATAGACCGCGTTTTCAAGCATCCATACCTCGTCCGCGACCGCAAGCGCAAGCGCCCCGCCCGATCCTCCCTCCCCGATAAGGATGGAAACCACAGGCGTGCTCAAATTCATCATCTCCATAAGATTCATGGCTATCGCGCTTCCCTGCCCGCGCTCTTCAGCGCCCATGCCGCAATACGCTCCGGAGGTGTCCACCAGGCACACAACTGGTCTATGGAACTTCTCCGCCTGTTTCATAAGCCTAAGCGCTTTGCGGTAGCCCTCCGGATTAGCCGACCCAAAGTTTCTTATGACTTTGTCCTTTGTATCCACGCCCTTTTCAATGCCAATCACGGTTACAGGCATCCCGTTAAGGCGCGCCAGCCCTCCGACAACAGCGAGGTCGTCTCCAAACAGCCTGTCGCCATGAAGCTCATAAAAATCCTCAAAAATATTCGCTATAAACTCCAGCGACGTAGGCCTGCCCTTGGCACGGGCCTTAACCAGTCGTTCATATGCTTTCATGGACAATCCCCCTTTGTTCCGGTACATGCAGCTTAAGCAGCCAGCCTATTACATGGCGTTGTTCACCTCTGGATACTATCTGGTCTACAAACCCTTTCCTTAACAAAAACTCTGCGCGCTGAAACCCTTCAGGGAGCGTCTGTCTCATAGTCTGCTCTATTACCCGCGGCCCTGCAAAGCCTATTAGCGCACCAGGCTCGGCAAGTATTATATCCCCTTCCATTGCAAACGACGCAGTAACCCCTCCGGTTGTAGGATTGGTCAAAATAGTTAGATAAAACAGGCCTGAATCGCTGTGCCGCCTTACCGCGGCGCTGGTCTTTGCCATCTGCATCAATGAAAGCATACCCTCCTGTACCCTTGCTCCGCCCGATACCGTATATCCCACTACCGGCAGGCCTTTCTCCTTAGCAAATTCAAACAGGCAGGTTATTTTGTCGCCCACCGAAGCGCTCATCGTTCCCATCATAAACTGGGACTCCATAATAAACAGGGCCGCTTCAGCGCCGCCTATTCTGCATGTTCCCGTAATCACGGCCTCGTTTTCACCGCTGGCCTCACAGGCCCTTTTAAGCTTTTCTTCATACTGCGGGAATCCGAGCCTATCCTTTGCCATAATATTGGAGTTAATCTCCTTAAACGTATCCTGATCGGAAATAAGGCGTACTCTTTCACGGGCGCTTATCATAAAATGATGGCCGCATCTGGGACAAACATATAAAAGCTCCCTTAGCTCATATGCAAAGGCGGCATGCTTGCAGGATGGACATGCTGTAAGCTTATCCTCGGACTGTTCAAAATGATCCGGCGCGTTTTTTTTGCCTTCGAGCGCGATCTTGGGCTTTACAAACATATTTTTGTTAATCATGGCTAATAACCTCACTCTACATCATTCAATCGGCCTATCAGATCAGTTGTATAGGCTCCGCTTGTGAATTCAGCGCGGGATATAAGGTCAAGCTGAAACGCCCGGTTATGTTCAATCCCTTCAACCACCATTTCACAAAGCGCAGCATGCATTTTGCGTATTGCCTCTTCGCGCGTCTGCGCATGTACTATCAGCTTGCCTATCATGGAATCGTAAAATGGAGGTATCCTGTATCCTTGATACAGCGCTGTATCAAAGCGTACCCATGGCCCGCCGGGTACATGAAGCATGGCGATTGTGCCACAGCTTGGAGCAAAACCACGGCTGGGATCCTCTGCGTTGATGCGGCATTCAATCGCGTGGCCATCGATGTTGACATCTTCGTTTGAAAATTCAACCGGCATTCCAGCTGCAATTCTTATCTGCCATTTAACCAGGTCTATCCCTGTTACCATCTCCGTAACGGGATGTTCGACCTGAAGCCTGGTGTTCATCTCCATAAAATAAAATTCCCCATTGCCGTCGAGCAGGAACTCCACCGTTCCAAGTCCCCTATAGCCCACCGCTCTCGCGGCACGCATCGCTGCCTCCGCCATGCCTTCTCTCAAACACGGCGATACTGCCGGAGAGGGGCTTTCTTCAATTAGCTTCTGATTTTTTCTTTGCATCGAGCATTCACGTTCTCCCAGGCAAACCACGTTTTCATAATTATCGCAAACCAGCTGCATTTCGATGTGCTTCACCGGAAACAGGTATTTTTCAAGGTATAGGGCGCCGTCGCCAAACGCGCTTTTTGCTTCAGCTGCCGCCGCGGTAAATGCGTGTTCAAGCTCACCGGAGCCGTTAACCCTCCTTATTCCCCTGCCGCCTCCACCAGCGCGGGCCTTCACCAACAGTGGGTAACCTATTATTTCGGCCGCCTTTGCCGCTTCATCTGCTGTGTTCACGATATCGCTTCCAGGGATTACGGGCACGCCTGCAGCCCTCATCGTCCTTCTCGCCTCGTCTTTATCACCCATGCGCTCTATAATTCCGCATGGCGGTCCTATAAACGCGATTCCGCAATCAGCGCACATCCTTGCAAAGCTTGGGTTTTCCGACAACAACCCATAGCCAGGATGAATAGCCTCTGCTCCGCTCAATATGGCAGCGGATAATACTGCGGCCATATTGAGGTAGCTGTCCTTCGCCGGCGCAGGGCCTATACAGAGACAATCGTCAGCAAGGCTTACATGCAATGCGTCTCGGTCAGCCTCGGAAAACACCGCTACCGTAGCGATGCCCATCTCCTTGCAGGCACGGATTATCCTAACGGCTATTTCGCCCCTGTTTGCGATCAAAACCTTTGAAAACACGCTTTATCTTCCCTCCACAAGTGCAAAAGACAGTTCGCCTTCGCAGCAAAGCCGTCCGTCCACCTTAGCTTCCGCATGCGTAAAATAGAACGGCTCCTTACAGCGGTTCAGCCTTGCGTTTACCTCTATCGTATCGCCTGGTACTATCTTATTCTTGAATTTAATTTTATCCATGCCCGTATAATATGCCGTGTTGCCTAACAGCCTGTCGCCTAATAGCAGCGCGCACGCCTGAGCCATGATTTCACATTGAATTACGCCTGGCATTACCGGATTTCCAGGAAAATGCCCCTGAAAAAACCATTCATCGCCGCGCACATGGTATACCCCATGCGCTATGCCATCGTCGGCCAATGACAACTCGTCTACCAAAAGCATGGGTTCGCGGTGCGGCAACAATTCCTTTATTTCTACCCTATTCATTCTACCCTCCAACTTCCGTATTGCTAAATTGTATCAATAAATCTTAAATAACGTCTGCCCAAACTCTACCACGTCTCCGTCATTGGCACATATATCCACGATTTCACCGTCACGCTCCGCCGTTATCTCATTCATCAGCTTCATCGCCTCAATAATGCATAGTATATTGCCCTTTTTCACCCGGCTTCCAGTCCTCACATACGGCGCCTTGCCCGGGGCTGGAGCGGCATAGAACACCCCTACCATAGGAGATGTCACTGCGTGGACGTCGTTAAAGTCCATTCCTGGGTCGCCATCTCCTCCCGCAAGGGTGTATGGCTCCTCGCGTTCGGCTTGAACCGGCCCATTCACAGCGGTATCTGCCTGAGTAGGCGGCTGTGTATTTTGGGAACGCTCAAGGCGTATGCGCGTATCCCCTTCAACGAGTTCCAATGCGGTCAGATTGGCATCCTTCAGTATTTTTGCAAGCTCCCTGATCGTTTTAATGTTCATCTAAGCCTCCCAATGCGCGCAGCGCCAGGCAGCCGTTGTGACCGCCAAAGCCAAGCGATATGGAGAGCGCTGCGGTTATGTTTGCTTTCCTCGGCGTATTTGGCACATAATCCAGATCACATAAGGGATCGCATTCCCTATAATTGATTGTTGGAGGCGCGATTCCGTCCCTTAACGCAAGCGCGGATACGATTGCCTCAACAGCGCCGGCAGCACCCAGCATATGGCCCATCATGCTTTTTGTCGAACTGATCATAGCCTGCCGCGCATTGCGCTCACCCATGGCAAGCTTGATTGCGGCGGTTTCCGATGAGTCGTTCAAGGGGGTACCTGTACCGTGCGCATTTATATACACGGTATCGTCATCGGTAATTTTGGCCTCGCTCATAGCCATTGATATTGAACGCGCCGCTGGTATACCATCGGGTCTAGGGGCGGTAACGTGATATGCGTCGCATGTATTGCCATATCCGCAGATCTCCGCATATGTCCTGGCTCCTCGTAGCCTGGCGTGCTCGTATTCCTCTAGCACCACTATACCCGCGCCTTCTCCGATTACAAAGCCGCTTCTGCGCGCATCAAACGGAAGCGACGCCTCATCGGGGCTATGCGAGAGGCTGAGCGCCTGGCAGCTTGTAAATCCGGCCACTGACAGCGGCGTAATCGCCGCCTCGGCTCCGCCTGCAATTACAGCGTCGGCATATCCATGGCGTATAGCGCGAAACGCCTCGCCAATGGAGTGGGTGGATGATGCGCACGCCGTAACAACTGGCAGGCATGGCCCCTGGGCGCCATATTCAATGGCAATGTTTCCAGCCGCCATATTGCCTATCATCATAGGGATGAAAAAGGGGGATATGCGGCCTGGTCCACGGCTTATAAGCTTTTCCGTCTCGCTTACAAATGTCCGCATGCCTCCGATACCGCTTCCAACATACACACCCAAGCGCTCCTGGTCTATATTTCCGATGATTTTACTGTCGTCAACCGCCTGTTTGGCCGCGGCCATTGCATATTGTGAATATAAATCCATGCGTCTGGCGGCTGGAATATCAATGCCATAATCCGACGGGACGAATCCTTTCACCTCTGCGGCAACCTTGACCTTATAATCCTTTGTGTCAAAGGAATTAAGCATGCCAATACCCGAACGGGCTGAGCACAGGTTTTCCCAACAGGTTTCCACATTGCATCCAACAGGAGATATAACGCCCATCCCGGTTATTACAACCCTTCTCATTTGACTTACCCCCTTAAAATTACATGCATAGGCCGCCGTCAACAGGTATAACGGCCCCCGTAATATATGACGCGGCATCCGACAATAAAAATCCAACCACGGCGGCAACCTCCTCAGGCCTTCCGGCACGTCGGGCTGGTATTGAATTTACAAGCTCCGACTTGGCTGTATCCGCCATTGATGCAGTCATATCCGTCTCAACCATTCCAGGAGCCACTGCGTTACAGGTTACGCCGCGTGACGCAAGCTCCTTTGCAACGCTTTTCGTCAGTCCAATAAGCCCTGCCTTTGACGCGGCATAGTTTGACTGCCCCGCATTGCCCATAAGTCCAACAACCGACGAAATATTTACAATCCTGCCGCCGCGCTGCCTGACAAATCCGCTGTAACAGTGCCGGATAAGATTAAACGCACCCTTTAGGTTTACGCTTACCACGCTGTCAAAATCCTCCTCGCGCATCTGCAGGGCTAATTTGTCCCTTGTTATTCCTGCATTGTTTATCAAGGCATATATCGGGCCTAGCGTTTCGTTTACGGATTTAACCATTGATTCAACTTCGCCATAATCTGACACATCGCATTTAAAGCACATAGCCCGTATCCCGTGAACCTCCGCCAGCTCTTTTGCTTCATGGGCAGACCCATGGTTTCCAGCGTATACTATAGCTATATCGGCGCCAAGCGACGCAAGTTCAACAGCTATCGCCCGTCCAATGCCGCGTGAAGCGCCCGTTATCAAGGCGATCTTACCCTTAAGCATCCCTAACCTCCATTAAAAGTGATAATGTATTTTCAAGGGACGGCTTATCCTCAACGTTTGAAATCATACGTGCGCCTCCAATTTTTTTCATAAACCCGTTAAGGGTTTTACCGGCTCCAACTTCAATAAAATCGGTAAACCCCTCTTCAAGCAAATTTTCTATCGTCTTTTGCCAAAGTACCGGCCTCATTATCTGCGCTGAAAGCAGCTCGGACGCGTCGCCGTACTCCCTTGCCGTAACATTCGAGTAAACGGGGATTTTGGGTTTATTAAATTCAAGGCGGTTAAGATACGAACGAAGGCTTTTCGCCGCCGCTTTCATAAACGGCGAGTGAAAACCGCCGCTTACCTTTAAACGCATACAACGCCCCCTGTGCTCCGCTGCCTCCGCTTCAAAGGCGGCCAGCTCGTCATGGCTTCCGGAAACGACCGTTTGCCCTGGGCAGTTGTAGTTGACTGGAAACACATTATTATAATTTTGGGCTATTCTCTCAACCGTTTTAGCATCCAGCTTTAAAACCGCAGTCATCGCTCCGGGATGCTCCTCGGCTGCAAGCTTCATTAGCCTTGCCCTCTCACAAACCAAATTAAAAGCGTTCTGGAACGATAAAATTCCGCCAAACGCAACGGCTGCCAGCTCCCCTAGTGAAAAGCCGGCCGCGGCGGCCGCCCTCACCCCCGCGCTTTCTAGGGCGGCCGCGCAAGCGCAATCAACGACAAACAGGCATGGCTGCGTATTTTCCGTCAATGCTAGCTCTTCAGCGCTTCTTTCAAAGCACTGCTCAATTATTCCAGGCCTCATGCGCTCCGCCTCAGCAAATACCGCTCTAGCCGCTGGAATGCTGTCATATAGGCTTTTCCCCATCCCGGGATACTGAGCTCCCTGGCCTGTAAATAGGAATACGGTCTTATTCATCTTTATTGCTCCAGAGGAGTTTGGCCGATTGTTTCAGCACCCTTTCAGCCTGCTGAAACATGGACTCAATTATTTCCTTTACGCTTTTTTCATCTTTAATCATTGACGCGCATTGCCCTGCCATCACGCTGCCTTCCACCACGTCCCCATCCTTAGCGGCACGGCGCAGGGAGCCGGCTCCAAACCG
This sequence comes from uncultured Oscillospiraceae bacterium, assembly GCA_964431505.1. Classification (GTDB taxonomy): domain Bacteria; phylum Bacillota; class Clostridia; order Christensenellales; family CAG-138; genus UMGS946. The sequence continues at coordinate 2,516 of CAYSKA010000032.1, read as the reverse complement.
CTCTATTTCCTCCGCAGTAATGGACGTATCGTTCTCCAGCTCCTTGAATCTATTGCAGAACTGATTTCTAAGAGCTCTTACAGGGTGACCAAGCCGCCTTCCGGTAACTACGGTATCTATATCCTTTGCGTCCATTATTTTTTTCTTATAGTTTGGATGCACGGTACATTCATATGCCGTAAGGAACCTTGTCCCGCACTGAACTCCCTGAGCTCCAAGCATTAGGGCCGCGGCAACTCCTCTGCCGTCGGCTATACCTCCGGCGGCGATTACCGGTATATCCACCGCGTCCGCCACTTGAGGAACGAGCGTCATTGTCGTTAAATCCCCCACATGCCCCCCGCTCTCTCCCCCTTCGGCTATTACGGCCATGGCGCCCATGCGGGCTACCATGCGCGCTATTGCCGTGGAAGGAACTACGGGAATTACCTTTATCCCCGCTGCCACCCAATCCTTTATATACTTTGACGGCATGCCCGCTCCCGTTATAACAACCGGAACCTGTTTTTCAATGACTGTACAGGCCACTTCGTCGGCAAACGGACTCATAAGCATGACGTTTACCCCAAAGGGTGTTGAGGCATCCTTTAAAAGCTCACGGCATCTGTCAATCTCATCTTTGAGATATGATCCGCCCATGTTCATCGCCGCTATTACGCCCAATCCGCCCGCATTTGACACGGCGGAAGCGAGCGAGGCGTCCGAAACCCATGCCATGCCGCCCTGAAAGATTGGATAATTAATGCCAAGCAAGTCACAGATAGGAGTTTTGATCATTTTATTTCCCCTCTATCAGATTTACAAGGTCGCGTACGGTTTTGAGCGATTCGTTCATCTCAATCTCTATCCCGAACTCATCCTCAAGGCTCATTACTATTTCAACGGTGTCAAGCGAATCAAGGCCCAGATCGCCAAAGCTCGCGTCAATATCGATTGTAGACGCGTCAACATCCTTGTAAGAAGCCAGAATCTTTGTTACTCTTTCAAAAATCATTTTTATATCCTCCAATAAAATTTGATCTATAGGATTTAAGCGTTACCAACGCATAAGGCATGCCCCTGTCGTTAGGCCAGCACCAAACGCGCTCATGGCAATGACGTCGCCACGATTGAGCGCGCCTTCTCTATTGAGTTGATCAAGTATCAGCGCAACACCTGCCGACGAGGTGTTTCCAAATCGCTCCATGTTATGCGGAAACTTTTCCTTGGGCTGAGTAAGCCGGACTCGTACTGCGTCCAGTATTCGCAGATTGGCCTGATGAAGTATAAACCAATCCACCTTGCACAGCTCCACTCCAGCTTTCGAACAAAGGGCGGTTATATCATTAGTCGCTGCGTTTACCGCAAACTTGTATACCTCGCGGCCATTCATGTATACGGCCTCATGTTTTCTGCCGGTCTTCTCAAATGGGCAGTTGCCCGGGCTATTATACGCATGCAAAAAGTCAACGTTGGACTCTGTATGCATCCTAAAGAGGCATTCATATCCGCCCAATGTCACAACCGCCGCCGCCGCCGCATCCCCAAATAGCACGCATGTGGAGCGGTCGGTCCAATCAGCCATTCGACTTGGCTCCTCGGCGCTGAGCACAAGAATGTTTTTATAGCTCTCCTGCTTAAGATAAGCATTGGCCATCTCAAGGGCATAAATAAATCCCGCGCAGGCCCCGTTTATATCCAAACAGGGACAGCCCGCCCCTATAAGCCCCTGAACCACGCAGCTAAGCGCTGGGGTCATAAACCTGCTGTACACGTTTGAACATATTATGAAGTCTATATCGCATGGCATAAGTCCAGCGTCCTCAATAGCTTTTTTTGCGGCTATTGCCGCTAGCTGTTCAAGGTTGCCCTCATGTATACGGCGTTCCTGGATTCCAGTGCGCGTTGTAATCCACTCGTCGCTGGTGTCAAGAAACGTCTCAAACGCCTCGTTTTTTACTATAAAGTCCGGTACCGCACTTCCGGTTCCAATAATACGCATAATATCTACTTTTTTCTCCTTGTCTCGCCGTTTTCTGCTTCCGTTGGGCAAACCTTATTAGAATCGGATTGCATAAGCTGTTTATGCAAAAAATCATTCATGTTCTGCAGGGCGGACATAAGCACGGGGCGTTGGCTATCGTCTATATCGCGAAGAAATGACCGTATCATATGTTCGTGGAAATAGCGATGCATCGCATTTACCTTTTGTCCCATGCGCGTCAGCTTTACGTATATAACACGGCCGTCCGTTTCAGAGCGAACCTTTTCGATAAACCCCTTTTTCTCAAGCTTTTTTACAGCAACGGTCATCGAAGGAAGCGTAACCTGGTGCTCTAACGCAATGTCGCTTATCGAACACCCCCTGTCGCGAAGCTTCCAAACGGTTTCGATTATATGAAGCTCACTTATAGAAAGGTTAGGAACGCTTCTGCTCAGCATCTGTTCCTCGACACGCTGGACAGAGTCATATATGCTAATGATTATGCCGTTAAGCTTACTGGCATATGAATCCAACATAGGAAGCTCCCCACCTT
>CAYSKA010000031.1:0-12567 GCA_964431505.1 uncultured Oscillospiraceae bacterium | reverse complement strand
TATTCAGCGAGTGAAGATAATCGGAGGTTAGCGAATCAGGATGAGGAGGATTACGTGGAATGTGACAATCATGTATTTATCATCGACGATAAGGGCGGCAAAGAGCTGTTTATGATTGAAAACAACGATATACTCAACCTTATCAGCGTCAAGGACAAAATAATATACGGTTATAATAAGAGCGGCTTTCTTTCATATGATATAAAAACCGGCGAACAGGGCTTTTACAACCCTGAAATCATTGAAAAGCTGCATGAGAAGCAGGGCAACAAAGCCTGGACGTTTCTGTATATAACGGACGATGAAAATGACTTTTTCGTGCTTGGCTCAAAGGACGGCGGCACATGCCTCTACCATTATAATAAGCCAAATGACGAATTGATAGATATCTACACAGCCGACATCACCCGCGAGGAACTCAACAACGCCATAGTGCTTCCTGAGAATTGAGGGTAGTTAATGAACACTAATACCAATAAAAGCACACTTATTATACTGCTTGCCGCTGTCTTTGCCATAGCAGCGATTGCAGTGGCTTTTAGTACAATACCTTCTTTAAAAGCGCTGGTGTCAGGATTAAAGGAACCATCCCCTGTATTTATCGATATTGCCGCTCCGGAACCCCTAGGCGGCGGCCTGATAGAGTTGGACTTTGACGATTACATCATCAGGGATAATTTGTTCATAGCTCAAAACGGCGGCGAACGTCAGGCGTTTGAACTGGAAGACGGCCGGCTTGTAAGCGCCGAGATAAACCCCTTCAGCGGCACGTTTAACTATGAGGATTACAGCGTTAATTTTCATTTTGACTATGTTTTAACTGAAAACAGCTTTACGTATTTTGATGATGACTATGAAAACCCGTTTACTATTGATCTATTGCTTTTGGATAGGGAGCACAGCACTTGCGTAATAAACATACTATACGTTGCTGCCGGCGGTGAGCGTATACCCGTGTTTAACGCATATGTTTTAAACCTGTCAAGCGGCGAAATGCGGGAGATCACGCAGCCCGACGAAACTAAAGGGGCGCCTGGCACAATATGGGCCATAGCCGAGGAGGTTTCTCCGGACGGCAAAAAAATTCTTTACTATACAAACCGTGAAACCTATCGGGAGTATAAGGCGTACTCGTACTATGTTCTGGACCTGGATACAGGCTGTGAAAGCCGGATAACAATCCCCGCTGAATTCATGGATGATCCGGATAAGACGTGGCTTATCAAAAAACCTGAATCAATATGGTGGAGCGGCGATAACAGCATAATATTGGACTATATGTTTATGTACTATGATGAAGCGGCTCGCAAAAATATAGAGTATATGCAGTACATAAAATATTCGGTATCCGCAAATAAATCAGAAGTTGTCGAATCAAGCCTGATACAGGTCAATCATAAGGGGCCGACTACATACTCTCCTATTAAAGAAAGTGAGTTTGCTATTAGGAGCGCCGGCCGCACCTATGTTTTCCTCAACAGGCTTACGGGGGAATTGCTCAAATTGGATTTACCCATAGATGATAATTTAACCGTTGACTACCAAATAATTGACAATGCCCGCAGGCAAAGCGGCCACTTTGCCGGTCGCTTTGCTCTCAGCATATGCGAAGGTGAAGAGCTGCCGCGGCAGCTGATACTGGTAGATACGGGCAACAAAAGATCCTACCTTATTGATAAAACAAATTCAGAAAACGGCATGGCTGTCGATTATTTCGTTTATTATATTAACGGCTGCTTTGTCTATACAATTATTGATAACAAATACGGTAAGAGTATCTATGCGGTTAAGCTGCCATGCTAACTGACATTCCGTAAAGCCGCGCAAAGGGAGGACTGCGTTATAAAAGCATACCACCAGGGGGTCGCCCTCCCTGGTGGCGCCGTGTATATAAGCGCCGCCCTTTCTGGCCATTTAAAGACAGCTAATTGGCGCGCAATACGGCTTTAAAATCGCTTTACGGTCAAATTAACCAATTAGCAGCCGCAGTTATTGCAGCCACAGCCGCAGTTATTGCAGTTATTGCAGTTATTGTCCTGAAGGCCGAAGCCGACACCGTCATTGCCGATAACTCCAGCAAGAATCAGAATGATGATCCACCACCAGTTCCCACAGTTGTTTCCACATCCACAGTTGTTTCCACATCCACAGCCGCAGCCATCGTTGCTTTCAGCCAGGAGCAGAAGGATTATGATCCACCACCAGTTTCCACAGTTGTTTCCACAGTTAAACATCGCGAGTTGCCTCCTTAAAATTGTCTGTATGCCGCCGGTCTTCTAAGCCGTCAGCTACCACATACTACGCAGATTCCCCCAAATGTGTGCGCTGCTAATAATGGTTCAACCGATAAAAGCTTTTGTTTGGCGGACAGGAGCTTTTAACAGCAAACATACTGCAATATAAAACTGCTTTGAGATAAATAATCTTAATTATTAACCATATTAATTGTGGCTTAGTATTGATAATATGCCGTTTATTGCATTTATCCGTTTATCCGATAAAAAACATGTTGACATGCCGTAAAAAAGCCGTATAATAGTATATGCAGTTGTGCTCGGTTCGTCTAGTGGCCTAGGACGCCGCCCTCTCACGGCGAAAACAGGGGTTCGACTCCCCTACCGGGTGCCACGTAGGAGCAAAGTCCGCTTTGCTCACAATCCCCTCACCGTTTTGCGGTTAGGGGATTTTTCACATCGCTCCCTTGCTCCTGCTCTTGCGCAAAAAAGTCACGCTCGCTTCGCCTATGTCCTTGCATGCGCGGGCCTTTTGCCTCCGCTTCGCTACCAACTTTTCGCGGTTGCGCTATTTCATAGCGCTTATGAGCATACCCCTGATCCGCTTCCTATCATATGGTCAGCCTATCCAAAACGGCCGCCGCTACGCCGCGCTATATCGATCTGCCGGCATGGGCATTGACAAAAGCTTTGTTGAACCCGCTATCGCGTTTTCTGCATTGCCGGTTTCAGCACGCCGTTTTAAGTGCAATGCGCGCTAAAGCAATAGGGCTAGAGCAGGCTCAGCTGAACAGCATGGAGCGCCTTTCTTTCAACTGCATTTGACGTTGCGAGCAGTTCAGCGGGCATATCGTCAAAAAACGGAGACCTTTCGCCCGAATGCAGCAATATAAGCTCGTCGCGCGCACGTGTGACCCCAACGAAGAAAAGCCTGCGCTCCTCCTCTATATCTGCCCGTCCAACCTCAGCTTCAAGCGGTATGCACCCTTTACCCGCCCCGCATAAAAACGCCACGGGAAATTCAAGCCCCTTTGAGCCATGAAGCGTCATAAGCCTAACTGCGCCCGACGGATATATTCTGCCCGTGCTCCTGATTAAATCACCTTCCTGCCCATACGACACGTCTGACATGAACTCCTCCATATTCTTATAGAATACGGACGTATTGATGAGCTTTTTAAACTGCGCCGCGCCGGAAAGCCCCGTTTCCTCGGCCCAGGACTCCAGAAGCTTTCTGGGTTTCTCCCTTTTAACCCTGCCCATATACTTTCTTATAAGCGCGGCGCACAGCCCCGCCCTTTCATCGCCAATGGCGCAGGCCGCCTCAAGCCCGTCCTCCGTAAGCCTGGCCCCGCTGGCCTCTGGCCTGCCAAACAGCGTTTCAACAAACTGGGTAATCAGCTCTTTATGGCATTTAAGCGCGGTTTGCATATATGCTTCAAGCGCCTGAACATCCCCGCTATACATAATGAACCGGAAAAAGCACAGCGCGCTTCCAACGTCCCTGTCCATGAGGAAGTCGTCCCTTCCGAATACGACGTAAGGAACGCTCTCCTTTTGCAGGCAGCGCTCAATCAGGTCGGCCTGCCTGTGCGTGCGATACAATACGGCTATATCGGAAAACCCAATCGCGCGTGAGTCCGGCCCTTCAGCGGATATGTGCTGGGAATCCAACATATCCATGCCGCCTACCATGCGGTTTATCTCCTTTGCTACGAATATCGCCTCTGAAAGCGCGCTTTCAGCCGTAATAAGCCTTACCCCCGCCCCGCTGCCGCGCACCGCGTTGAGTTCGCGCTTCCCTCCGCTGTTGTTCGAGATCAGAGACACGGCGCACCCTATTATTTCCGGTGTGCTTCTGTAGTTTTCAGTAAGCCGTACCACTACAGCGCCTGGAAAGTCCGCTGAAAACCGCTCAAAGCAGCGGGCATCTGAACCGCGGAAGCCATATATCGATTGATCCGGATCGCCAATGATAAAGATGCTTTTACCATGGCTTCCCCAAGCTTTTATCAATCTGTACTGTATGCTGTTTATGTCCTGGAACTCGTCTGCGAGTATATGCGTAAAACAGCGGCGCTGGGCGCTGCCCTCATCATTTTCATACAGGCCAAGCGCTTTTAACAGCAGATCGTCAAAGTCAAGGACGCCTTTATCCATAAGCCTTTCCTGGTACATATCAAGCGCTTCCCTTGGGATGACCGCTTCACCGCCCTGCGCTTCGCATTTAAGGGATGAAACGCCCAGGAGAAATTGAGAGGGACTGAGCTTCATTCCAAGCTTGCGTATTATCTCCCCCGCAATCTCCCTCGCACCATATTCATCTATCAGGGATACGCTTTCCCCACGCTTTGATATAAGCTTTAAGCTGATTGAATGGAAGGTACCGATATTCACCGCGTTCGCCGAGCGCTTATTGCCAAGTTCCCGCCCTATGCGCTCCTTCATCTCAGCGGCCGCTTTATTTGTGAAGGTAACCGCCGTGATCTCCGACGGTTTCACCCCGCATTCATTGATCAGGTACGCGATTCTTGAAACAAGCGTTTTTGTCTTGCCAGTGCCTGGTCCGGCTATTACGGCCGTGTGCGGTCTGCCCGATGTTACAGCCTGGCGCTGCCTTTCGTTCAGCCTGTCCAGCGGGCTTAGCCCGCAGTCTTGCCCCAGCTCCTCTTTCTCTGAGCTTTTGCTCATATCCCGCTGCCTGGCGGCGGTTTTGCAGGCCGCACGCTTTTTTGGCCCCTGAATGCCTAAAAAGCTCAGCTGTCCGCCAATGGTATCTATCTCCTGCCGGCTCAGCAGTTCTATTTTGCCATACTCCCCGTCATAGCCCGGGGTACGCTGAACCCTGCCCATGCGCAGCCTCCTTATGCCCTCCTCAACGCAGGGTCCTGCTACGCGCCCTACATCGGCGGGCTCGGCCTCCCTCATTATATAAAACTCAGGTCCAAGCTCCCGGAGCATTAGCTCATAAAGGGCGCTCACCTTCACACTTGCCGTTGAGCAGCCCGTAGACGCGGCTATTACCTCTGGCAGCGGCGCCAGGCTTTCAAAGGGTTTAACGCCATCGGGCCTGTAGCCCTCCTTTCTGTCCGCCAGCTCGTCTACCCGGTGCTGCACGCCTATGGTCAGCCTTTTCCCGCATATCGGACACCTGCCAAAAGCCTCCTGTGCTTCCACCGGCGACAGGCATACGCCGCAGGCGCGGTGTCCGTCATAATGGTATTTTCCCTCTTCTGGGAAGAACTCTATCGTTCCCTCCATACCACCCTGTCCGTTAAGCGCCTTTGCAACAGCCGGATACGACATATCGGCACTCAGCAAATTGGCCTCCCGTCCGAGTTTTGAAGGCGAATGCGCGTCAGAGTTGGATACAAGTACATATGAATCAAGCGCGGAAATCCGCCAGTTCATAGGCGGGTCGGATGAAAGCCCCGTTTCAAGGGCATGAATATGGCCCGACATATCGCCAAAGCACTCCTCAAGCGAATCAAATCCCGAAAACGCCCCGAACAGCGAAAAGTGAGGCGTCCATATATGCGCCGGAATGAATACCGCGCTGGGACAGCAGCTAAGGGTTATTTCAAGCAGGTCGCGGCAGTCAAGGCCCAATATAGGCCTGCCGTCGGAGCGGATATTGCCTATGGCCTCAAGTCTTGCCGAAAGCTCCTCGGCCTCGTCAAGGCCTGGGAGGAGGATAAGGCTGTGCACCTTGCGCACCCTGCCGTTTTTTTTATAAATCGTACTTATCTCGCCAGAAACCATGAACCGCGGCCTATGATCCGTACTGTTCCCTATGCCTTCAAGCCTGAACCCCTCCTTCAGCGCGTACAGACCCTCCTCAGCTGGCATAAGCTTTTCCCTGAGTTCGTCCCGCCATGCCGGATGCGTAAAATCCCCGGTGCCGATAAGGGCAATGCCCTTCTTTCTTGCCCAAAGGTCCAGATACTCGGGCACACAGTCACGGCTGGTCGCCCGCGAGTATTTTGAGTGGATATGAAGATCGGAAATAAACATAATAAACGGCCCGCCTTGCAATAATTATAGTGAAATTATATCCTTTTTATCGAATAGATTCAATTTACATCTGGGCCATTTATGTTATAATCAAGGTGTTCCTTATATGGCCGTTCCCAAAGGCGGCATCCACGCCTCCCCTTTGATCCTCCCGGCCGTCAGTTGATCCCTGGGCTAATGGCTTTAGCACTGCTCCGCGCCTTGCGCTCTCCCTCAAGCTAGGAGCCGCAGTGTAAAAACGTGTCTGAAATTGATTTGCGCGGCTTTGCGCCCTGGCTGTACCAAGTCATGACAGTCAGAGAGTATATAATTGTCAGTTAACGGATTGATGAACCACCTTTAACTGTGTTTATTATTCGTTATCAGCGCATCGCGTTTAGGCCAATATTTTGTTGTGATATATTTACGCCCCATTATTGGCGGCAACTGTTCTATATTCGAAGAAAAGCGGCTGTTAGGTGCCCTTTCTATAATTATAGGAATAAAAATCGAATTTCGTCATACTATTTATGTTGATTTATGTCGTCTAAGGTTGACTATATTAAATAAGTGATGTATTTTGTATTTATAAGTTGTTTGCACTATGTGTTTAGCCTGAACCAGTATATGAGTCAACAGGCTTTAATTAAAAACATGAAACCTTTCCTTTCATGAAATAGCATTGTGCAGGATCACATGCAACCCACGAATCTAAAGAGGTGAACAAAACAATGAGGAGCTTTGTAGCTCTCCTTGTGGCCGCGTTTATGATTGCGCTGAGCTTCGTCCCCACGCACAGTATATACTTTGATTATTCAACCTCCGGAGAATGCAGCCACTGCGGAAGGTTCAACTACAGTACCGTACAGAGGGAAATATATGTATACAGCTATGATGACGACAGGCACGGATTTGAAAAAGTAATGGATATGTTGTGCGTCCATTGCAACGGCAGGTCCTATGAATCGAACCGCAGGCTGGAAAAGCACAAGTTTTACTCCATAGACCTGGGCTGCAGCGACGGCAGGCACGGATTTATCATCAAATGCAGAGTCTGCCGCGATATAAGCAGCTATAAATATCTTATCGAGTGCAACGGCCAGCCCCATGTGCGCATGACAAAGGCAGCCATTGATCTCATACTTGAAAATAACCCCTGGCAGGATCCTGAACTGAAGGATTGATTTTCAAACCATTGCACTCAAAAAGTCTTACCTTCAGTTGACAAGGGTGAATCGGTTTCCGCATACCCAGCCCGCGTCTCATCCCGCGCGGGCTGGGTATGCGGAAACTAAGAATACCTCGGGGAGCCGGATTTGCGGCCAGCTCAAGGCAGGGGAGCACAGGACTATTCAGCGCTATTTCAGGCGGCGAGAACATATAAATGGCCTAAATCCGGCCCTTAAGGCGTGTTTACCCTTGTCAACTTGATATGTGGTATGGTTTGTTGATATACGCTGTTGCGTTCTGGCCGCAACCGCAACAGCCATGACGGAAATTATACTTATGCGCGTGGTGATGCAACCCAGCGTAACAGCAATACGCCACGGGATGAAGGCATGAAGGCTATCTGCGGGCTACGTATTCGGCTGGGCCAGCTGTTTTGCGCCTGCAAATCCTAAATAGATTTATAGGGGGAGGAGCTAAGATGCCGGCAAAGACTATTATTGGCTTTATTATCACGGGTATCTTTGGCGTAATATCTCTTCTATTCTTTTTTTTGCGTGGGGCGGTTCCCTCATGGTGGGATCGGCGGGAACGGCAATATCGCTGCTACTCTATGCATTGATCACGCTTACTCCTCTGAGCAGGTTTGTCATTAGAATTGCGCACCGCCGTGAACCCAGCAATTATAGGGCGTTTAACGCGCTTCTGGTAGCGGTTTCGCCCTATTATACCGTTTTGCGCATAGCTGCGCAAATAGCGGGGCTGTTCCTGCTGATATGCCGCCTTATTATCAGCTTAGTCATGCTTATCTGTACGCGCTGCTGGGACAGCGCATATATTTCATTCTATTTATCCCAGCTGCCGCTGAAGATATTTATGGTTTTGTCCTCCCCCTTTGAAGCGCTGATTGAATGGCTGATTAAAAAAATAGATTTTAATAGCGTTACGCGGGTATACGAGCCCTAAACGCCGCTTATACACAGCTGACTAACATCGGTTCCCCCTATAGACGGGGCGGGCAAACCCGATATCGCGGCAGAGGGCTGCAGGCGGTACTGCTGGACTTAGGCTGTGCTAAAACAAACCCCTTAGCCTCTTTGCTAAAGCCCTCCTGACGGAAATATCCGGCGGCTATTTCCGCTTCATACCGCGCAGCATGGTTTTGTCGCTGCCGCTCACGCGATAGGATTCCAGCATCTTTTGAATAGCCTTATTGTATGTGAAAACATCAATGCTACGGGTATTGAGGAAGCCGAGCGTTTTGTCCCTGTATTTTATAAAGCAGACCGACAGCCCCCAGGCTATTGCCATTTTAACGTAATATCCGTCATGGCGGATAGCCCCGTACCATTGAAGCACCTCGTCTATATATTCATCAGTCAAAAAATAGTTCATCAGGCTGACGATGGCAAAGCGCAGTTCAAATTCCCCTGTTGAGCTTAAATATGGCAGGAGAAAATCGTGCATCCTGCCCCGCTCCTTTGCAATCCACTTCATGCTTGCGCAAACGGCGTCACACACCGCCCAATTGTCTATCCTGGGGATATAGCCCCTGAGATATTGAAGCCTTTCTTCAAGGCTGCATTTTGCGTATGCTATTATCATACCCGAAATCATCTTAGCCTCGTAAGCGCCGTCATTTTGGGCAATGCTGAGAAAACCCCTCCAATCGGCCTCCCCTGCTATCTCCTTGGCAATCCCCCTCATATGGGGAACTCTTACGCCGTATGATGTGTTTTTTGCGCCAGGTATCAGCGCTTCGTTAAACCTCCTGTATTTCTCGTCGGACAGGCTGATAAGGCGCGACTTGAACTCATCGTAGTGTTTTATGGTATATTCCACTGCTGCGTTTCGGGGCAGGGCGTCTTTGTCCGCCGTATTATAAGCCGACGGGCGCCACGTCTTCCCCCCATCCTTTCTTCTTTTGAGGCGCATCCGCCGCAATTATGCGAACATTCCCACAGCCTGACCTGCGCCCACAGCCCGGCTGCGCATTCGCACTTGGCCGAAAGGCCGTGAACGTCCTACGGATGCTGCAAATCCGTCGCCTTTGCGCCGGATTTATCCACCATGCCGGCCAGCGCGCCAGGGTTGTCAAGCAGCGGGCATGGCCTGAGATGGTTTTCATTGAACGGCTGGCCTTCATAGTATGCCATAAACAGGGGCGAATGGTAAGCCTCCAGCAGTGTTTTTTCGTGTATATTTGAATCAGAATAGCGGATAAACGTGCAGGGCCCTATGTCTCCACTTGCGTTTATATGCGCATAGCATCTTCCTCCGTCTATGCATTCCTTTATGTATTCGCCGTCGTTTCACAAATCCATTGTAAATGTGGGTCTTGTGCCGCGGAATTCCCTGATCTGGCGGTACATGTATTCACGCTGCCCTGCCGTGGCCATAAGCTTTGGCACAGCGTCCGCACCTACGGGCATATATAAAAAGCCACGCGAACTTGGCGCCCTTTTCCATCATGTCGTCAAAATATTCCTCGCTGCCGATTATCCCGGCGTTCTGGCTTGTGTAACAGCACGGGACACCAAACGGAAGCTTTTTGCCCTTTAGTATCTCCATGGCGCGGACAACAGCCCTATACGTTCCGCTGCCCCTTCTTAAATCCGTATGCTCCTCAAAGCCCTCGACGCTGATGGCTGGGATAAAGTTCTTTACCCTGAGCATCTCGCCGGCAAATGCCTCGTCTATAAGGGCTGCGTTTGTAAACGCGAGAAACTCGCAGTTAGAATGCGACTCGAAAAGGCGTATCATATCATCCTTTCGCACAAGGGGCTTCCCTCCCGAATATATGTACATATAGGCGCCATGTTCCTTGCCCTGCCTTATTATGCTGTCGAGCGTTTCATAATCCATGTTCAGCTAGTTTCCGCATCCGGCTGCCCAGCATCCGGTACAGCGGAGGTTGCAGGCGGACGTAGGATCCATGAGGATGGCCCAGGGTATGTTGCGGCGGTACCTTTCCTTTGCCTTTTCCTGCCTTTTTGCGCCAATGAGCGAGGTGTTGAGTATAAAGTTTTCAAACAGCGTTCTGCGCACGCCGTCGTCCACGTCCGTTCACATGCTTTTGATAAGCTTATATAAGTTGCACACGGGGTCTTCAAGAATGCGGTGCAGCATCCTGCGCTGTGAAACAAACCGGTCCCCGCTGTCAAACTTGTCCGCCTGGGCCATCAATTTGGGTATGTTTTTATCCCAGTTGCCCTCAATGTAGCCCAGTGCCTTTTTAACCGCATATGCCTGCATGTTTTCCTTTATTGTCTTGCCGCTCATATCGACACATCCTTTCAAAGACTATACGGCCCTGATTACAGTTTAACGCTGCGGACCTATTGACATCACCGGACACTTGCCCAGCGCTAAGCAAAAATGCGGCATCTATTAAAACACTGTTACCTTTTGGGACAGATGGATGGAAATGTCCCTTTATACAGCCGCCAAAATAACATATCATTTCAAGCAGTATATGACGGAAGGGAATTTTTTAATTTGAAAAAACCTGACTTTACCCGTGTGATCGTCAGTTCGGCACTTGATAAGGCGCTTCGTGATATAGAGAACGACGCGAACCGTAGCATACGCAACCTTATCGACCTTGTTCTCAAGTTTTCTAAGGGGCGCTTTCAGAAATCGCTGTTTAAGACATTCCAGGATATGATGCAGAATGAAAACAGCGCCTACTATACGCTTGTGAAAAATATTGTCGCAAAGATTGATCATGAAACCATAAAAACATTCGGCTTCAATCTCGGGTATAACGGATGTACGAACGGCGCGAAGCTTATTAGGGAAAACGAGCTCAGATATGGCTTCAACATCCCTTGGACGATATCGTTTGTTCTGGATCGCGAGGGCAGGCTCGACACGGACAGGATATGCAATACGGTGGCCCAGGGGCGCAGTTTTGGTATATTTACGTATTTTGTTTTTTGCAATAACCGCTCCATCGCTGAAATCTCGCCGCTTTTAAGCGCATATGGCGACTGCGCGTTTGTGTTGTTTACCGAGCCTATGTATCTCAACAGCACGGCCCTGGATAGGGTTTGTGTACATAAGAACGCCATGACGGCCGTTCTCTCATCAAAGCCGGAATTTGCCTCAGCTGCCTCAGAACTGCTTAAAAGAAGGATGCTGTACTCCGCCTATTCATTTTACAGCGACGAAAACGCTGACAGCCTTTTGTCCGGGTTATGGCTCAACGAGGTTATAGATTCCTCTTGCGCTTTTGCCGTGCTCATCCCCACGCCATCATGCGGCGATACGGTCAAAGCCGCTATAAGGAAGTATGTAAACGATGTGCGTGACCGGCAGGAAACTCCTGTTTTATTGATGGATACGGAATCGGATATCCTTTTGATAGATCAAATCATATCCGAGGACTTCTGTTCAATGGGGTTTGGGAAAGACGGCGTTGCATTCGACAGCTTTGGAACGCTTAAAGGCGCAGCAAACAACCTTTGGGACTTCAGCTTAATGCAAATACTAAGGGAAAATATGCAAAAGGGCGTGTAGATTCGCTTGCATCTGAACGCTGCTCCTTATATCATCAAATAACGCGGATTTTGCAGCTTTAAAGCTTTAACTAATAAAACCGCAGGGAAAGCGCGCCTGCCTCCCCTGCGATTTGCCTACATCTCCTTATCGTATTTGCACCGGTAATAAACTCCACAGCCAATTACCAAAAGATAGGCAAAGACAAGAAGCAATACCGCAACCAGCTCCACGCCCATCATAGCAAAGGATACCATGAGCGCCCCAAATACAAACACCATTATATCAAAGGCCTTTGCCTTTGCCCTGCTGCCTATGGCTATATTGCGTTCGTCGTTCCTTTCAATTTCGATTTGCCTTTGAATATCGGGATGCTTTTTCAACGCGCGTTTGCTTATTATATTTCCCATCCCATGGCCAAAGGCCCCGCATCCTATACCAATGCAGATATATGGCAATGCGATTATTTCCTGGGAAATTGAATCACCCTTTATTAGATATAGTCCGACGACTATTAGCAGCAAACCTGCCGCCGTCACCATATAGTTCAATGCATTATTTTTCATTATACATCCTCCTCATAGATAAAGATCTCTTCAATACTCATATCAAAATAGCGGGCAAGCTTAAAGGCCAGCGTTATCGACGGATTGTAGCGCCCGTTTTCAAGGGA
>CAYSKA010000030.1:0-12636 GCA_964431505.1 uncultured Oscillospiraceae bacterium | reverse complement strand
ATTGAAATCAGCTCGTCAGCAGCCTGAGCAGCTATAAGTCCCGCATTCCTCACGTCCTCGGGGCATACGGATATCGCCACGCCGTCCTTTTGAAGCTCAGCGCTCTGAACCACTCTGGCACGGTCTTTATAGGTGCTCATATCATCTTGGAACATCAGCTTTACCGCCCTGATATCCGCTCCATTGCGCCTGAGATAGCTAGCCGCGTCAAAGGTTCTTGAGCCGGTGTTGAACGCGAACCTCTTGGTGTCCACGGTGATTCCCGCAAGCAGCGTGCCGCATTCAAAAGCGGTTGGGCGCAGGTTTTCATCGAAATATTGCATTATTTCCGTAACCATTTCGCACGCGGACGACGCTCCGGCCTCAAGATAGTTGAGCGTGGCGTCTGCGATTGAATCCACGGCGCGCCTATGATGGTCGATAACCACGGTTTTTCCCGCGCGCTTTAATAGCTCCGACGACATAACGGAACCCTCACGCTGGGTGTCTACCACTATAAGCACCGAACCCTCCCTGAGCATTTCCATCGCCCTATCCGGCGTTTTTACAAGGTCGTTGTATGCCGGCGTTGAGCGCATGGTAACAAGCGCGGTCTCTATCATTGAGTTTGACTCGTCCAGTACAAAATAAGCGCATTTGCCTATATGCCTGGCGCAGCGCATAAGCCCAAGCGTTGCGCCCATACAATCCATGTCGGGATTGCGGTGTCCCATTATATAAATGTCCGTGGCGTTCTCCATCATCTGACGGAGCGCTTTTGCAAACAGCCTGGTCTTAACCCTTGAACTCTTTGAAGTAACCTGCCGTTTGCCGCCGTAAAACGCGAACGTCGCCCCGCGCTTAACCACCGCCTGGTCGCCGCCGCGGCCAAGGGCGAGCTCCATCGCCAGCCTGGCCGACTCGTCAGACGCCAGTATCCTGTCCGCTTCGCCTACGGCTATCGAAAGGCTTACCGGAAGCGGCGTGCCTGTGTTGATATCGCGGATTGATTCAAGTATCGGAAAGCGGTTTTTCTCTATCTCTCTGAGAAAGATGGATTCAAACACCATAATGAACTTGGTGTTGTCAAAGCGGCGGTATATGCCCTCGGCGCTTTGCGTAAACTCAGCTATCTTCTGCTCAACCTCTGCCATTACGGCTGACCTGCGAAACTGCTTATCCGCGATAAGGTCATCGTAATTATCCACGTATATAAGCGCGACTATCGGCATCCGCTCTTCAAAAATCCTGGAATAATGCAGCGCCTCGGTCCTGTCTATCCAATATTGGAAGGTAAGCCTGCGCGGGCCTGAATTGCGCCGCTCAACCGGTATGTTGAACAGCTGGAAGCTGCGGCCGCCATACTCGCATACCTGTGCCTGGTTGGGCGCCTGCGGATTCAGGTCCGAAACTATGTCCGTTATGCGGGAACCGCTGTAAAGCCTTTTGAACGAACCATTGCTCCATATGATACGCCCGTCGTTGCCGAAAATCAGGCACGGTACGTTAAGGTTGTTAATTATTCTGGCGGACGCTATTGAGTTTTGATTGAATATATCGTCGTACTCGTCGGCGATTGATCGCCTGTAAAGCTTTATGCCAAGGAGCGCCGCCATGGCCGCCGCGGCTCCCAGCGCCACAAATACCAGCGCAATTATTTTGTGGCCGTAGGCGGCCAAAAGCGCTGTTCCGGCGGCTATCAGCGCAAACAGGGGTATTAAGGACGGTACAATCAGTTTTTTCATACGATAAACGGCCGCTTTCATAAATAAACGATCTAAAAATCGCCTTCTTTCCATTTTAAGGCTTCAACGCTTAAATATCAAGTATAAATGGGGCATAGCGAAGACGAAACGTTATAAAAGCTTAAACGGATGCATTACAGCTTGGGCATAGCTCAAAACGTTCCAGTTTAAATACGATTTTCCTGGCAAATATGATAAAATTATTATTAGCCATTGCCGACTGGCATGGTTTGCTGATTTGATTGGAGGTAACTATGAATATTGTTATTATTACCGGAAGCCCCCATAGAAGGGGTACGTCTTCAATGCTGGCGGACAAATTTGCGCTTGGGGCGCAGGACAAGGGCCACAGCGTTCGCCGGTTTGACTCTGCATTTATGAATATAAAGCCATGTCTTGGCTGCGACAGCTGTCGTAATGCTACGGACAGCGGGTGCGTACATAAGGATGATATGGATGGGATTGCGGCCGCCATCGCAGGCGCCGAGATGGTTGCGTTCGTTACCCCATTGTATTATTTCGGCGTATCAGCCCAGCTAAAGGCTGTAATAGACAGATTTTATTCTGTAAACGCCCTGCTTAAGAGCGCCCCCAAAAAAGCCGTACTGTTAGCAACCTGCGCGGACACGGACGAGTGGGCAATGGACAGCCTTAAGCTCCACTACAGCTCTATACTGAGATACCTCAAATGGGAGGACTGCGGGCAAATTTTAGCCTCAGGCATGCCGGTACGCGCGGATATAGAGAATTCCGAATATCCGCAGGCGGCTTATGAGTTTGGCCGCCGTGTTTGAATCACGGTCAAACTCGCTCAAGTATTGCCTTTACAGTATGCTTGGAAAAGCCTATTCTAAAATTTTGTAGATTTGGAGTACATTTTCTAAAACGCATGGGATAAATCCATGATATAATAGGGATGTTATGTTACGTATTGGGGAAGGATTGCGCTAACGGGTCATCCATTAGGGAAGCGTCAGACTACTGCCTGACTCCAGGAAAGGAGCCAAATTGAACAAAAAGGCATACTACGCTCAATCGCTGTTGATCGTGGGGATAATCCTGCTTGCAGCCGCGCTCGTAATTGCGGCGGTTCTCATAATAAACGAAACCTCAGGCTCGGGCGGCGAATTTGACCTGGCCGAAGGGATTATAATCGACCCTGGGCACGGGGGAGCTGACCCAGGCGCCATAGCTCCAAATACGGGCGCGCTTGAATCGGACATGAACTTAAGAATGGCCCAGGCGCTTGTTGATGAATTAAACGCGCGCGGCATTCCCACAAAGATGACGCGCACCGGATACGGGGCAATAGGTGACACAAAGGAAGAGGATATGGCTCAGCGGCGAACGCTGATTAATGGCAGCGGCTGCGCGGCCCTTGTAAGCATACACATGAACGCGTTCCCTGATGACAGCGCGGTATGGGGGCCCCAGGTGTTCTATCAGGAGGGTTCGCGCGTGTCAAAGGCGTTTGCTTCGCGTATCCAGGAGCAAATGAACGAGATTACGCGCGGTACGCGCCAGATAAGCAGCGACCAGCTTTATGTCCTTAGCACCGCCCCAATGCCTGCCGTGCTTGTAGAATGCGGATTCATAACAAACCCTGACGAAGAACTGCTGCTGCAAAGCAGCGACTACCATAAGACGCTGGCGACCTCTATTGCGGACGGAATATGCGATTATTTCGGCTGGGAATGGGAATAAGCCGTATTTTAGTGCGGCAGTAAAACTCCGTCTTGTTGCAACACACATCTCAATATGTTATTATAACGCAAGGATTTGCGGCGTTTTTTGTATGAACTGTGCAGCCGCGTTCCATCCGATGAACTTAAGGAGGCGTATATGCCCAGAAACAAATATGTTTTAGCCAGGCGCAGCGTGTGGTACTTTCTCAAATGCGCGCTGATGCTTGTATTTGTCGCTACGCTTGCCGTCGGAATTACGATTACCGCGCTTTATATAAGCAACATGTACATAGTCGTAACGGAAGGCATGGAGCTTCGCGCCGAATGCATACTGCAAAACGGACCCAAGCTGGAGCTAACAAAATTTTTTGCTGAAGATTATCTAAACAAGGATGCGCTGTTGAACTATAATACGCAGGAAGAGCCGCTCGGAGGAAATCCCTATGAGTCTTGGACAATTACAAATTACGACTATCGTCTGTCAGTGGAAAGCGTATTTGTGCTGCCATGGTCTAATAAGGGGTCTATGACCGTATTGGAAAGAATTCCTTCTATATCAGGTACCAGCAAGGAGGGCGGCGACAGCAGGGAAAGCCCGCCCAAATGGGTTGACGCCAGATATGAATTCACGCTCGAGTACATCGACGAACGCTGGCTAGTCACCGGAATCAAGACCATTGAGGAGAACCCGCCGGTTGATGAAAAGCCAACCCCTGATATGAGCATGCTAGGGGAAGGGTACGAGGGCGGCTCAACCAATGATTGACGCCCTATGCAAACCGTTACAAAGCGTTTGACAAAACGGAATTAAGAAGAAACCGACAACACGCAGTATACACAATGCTAGATTTTAACCAATTCCCCATATTGCTGGCTCCCATGGCAGGCATTACAGACCTGCCTTTTCGTGAACTCTGCGCCGAGTTTGGAGCTGATTTTACTTATACCGAAATGATAAGCGCAAAGGCGCTGCTTTATAATAGTAAAAACACCCGCGACCTTCTGGCGCTTTCCGATCTTGAAACGCCGTGCGGAATTCAGCTTTTTGGAAGCGATCCGGAAATAATGGCCGCCATGGCCAAGGCTGTGTGCAGCGAATATCGCGGCCAAATCGCGCTGATAGACTTAAATATGGGCTGTCCCGCGCACAAAATAGTTAAAAACGGCGAGGGCTGCGCACTGATGCGGAATCCCATGCTGGCTGCCAGAATCATCGATAGCGTTAGGCATGCGGCTGATGTGCCAATAACTGTGAAGTTTAGAAAAGGATGGGACAGCGGTTCCATAAACGCCGTGGAGTTTGCCAAAATAGCTGAGCAAAGCGGCGCATACGCGCTTACAATACATGGCAGGACCCGGGAACAGCTGTACTCGGGAAGGGCCGATTGGGATGTAATAGCCTCAGTTAAAAGGGCCGTAAGTATACCGGTAATCGGAAACGGGGATGTATTCTGCGCACAGGACGCTCTGATGATGCGCGAAACAACGGGGTGCGACGGCATAATGGTGGCGCGCGGAGCTTTAGGCAATCCGTTTATATTTGAAGAAATAAAGTCAGGGCTTTTAAAAAGGCCGTATACTCCACCCACGCCTGAGGAGAGAATACATGTAGCGATAAGGCATGCGAAACGGCATGTGGGCATTAAGGGAGAACGCAGCATAATACAGCTGCGAAAGCATATTGTATGGTATATCAAGGGAATGCGCGGCGCGCCTGAGCTGAGGAGGATGGTAAACGCCTGCTCAAGCATTGAGGAGCTTGAACGGGCTCTTCTAAGCCGCGTAGCGTTATGACATAAGCCTGGGTCCTCTGCCTGGGCGCAAACGAATGGCGCTATAATCGCCGTTTTCCTTGACACGGGCACCGCTGTTACATATAATAGCTTTACTTGAAAAAAGCATCCGGAGGACGTGGCGGCATGCCGCTGTGCGCCCCGGTATTTATTCTATAAAAGAGCATAACATCCATAAGGAGGATTACATAGATGGAAGAGATCAGGCTCACGCCAGACGGACTGAAACAACTTGAATCCAGGCTCGAGTTTCTTAAAAATGTGCGCCGCAGGGAGATTGCGGAAGAGCTGCAGGAGGCGCGTTCCCATGGGGACCTGAGCGAAAACGCAGAATATGACGCGGCAAAGGAAGCCCAGGAAAGAAATGAGATAGAGATAGCTGAGCTTGAATCCAAACTAAGAAACGTTGTTATAATAGACGAGGCCAGCATCACCACCGACGTCGTCAGCGTGGGCACCACTGTAAGCGTGCATAACGAAAAGCTCTCACGCGATTTTGAGTACCATATCGTGGGCACTATGGAATCCGACCCAATGAAGGGGTTTATATCCGACGCGTCGCCCATAGGAAAAGGCCTTCTCGGGCATACGGTTGGGGAAACCGTTGACATAGAAACTCCGGGCGGTACTATTTCACTGGGTATATTGAGCATAGGTAAGACTCAAAAGAAAAGATAGATTTCAAAAGCTACGAAAGCAGGAGAATTATGGAGGATAACAGAAGCAACGAAATAACAAATGAGGAGCTTTCCGAGCTGCTCAAAGTAAGGCGTGACAAGCTTGAAACGCTGCGGTCGGAGGGAAGGGACCCCTTTGAAATAATGAGCTATGGGATAAGCCACCATAGCCGCGATATCATCGATGGCTTTGAAGCGCTTGAAAACTCTGCGGTAAGCGTGGCGGGACGCATAATGTCAAAACGGATTATGGGCAAGGCCGCCTTTATCAATATACTCGATAAGAGCGGCGCCATACAGGCTTATGTCCGCCGCGATTTAATAGGCGAGGATGAGTACGCCAGGTTTAAGACCTATGATATAGGCGATATTGCAGGAGTAACCGGCACGGTGTTTAAAACCCGCACAGGCGAGGTTTCGATAAACGCTGAATCGGTCACGCTATTGTGCAAGTCGCTGCGCCCGCTTCCGGAAAAGTTTCACGGCCTCAAGGACCCCGAGCTAAGGTCGCGCCAGAGGTATCTGGATCTTATAGTTAACCCTGAGGTGCGCGATACGTTTGTAAAGCGGAGCATGATCCTTAGCGAAACGCGGCGTTATCTGGACGAAAGGGGCTTTTTGGAGGTTGAAACTCCAGTATTGAACACAACGGCGAGCGGCGCGTCGGCCAGGCCGTTTATTACGCACCATAACTCCTTGGATATAGACATGTATCTCAGAATCGCCTTGGAGCTGCGGCTTAAGATGCTTATAGTCGGCGGCATGGAGCGGGTATATGAGATAGGGAGAAACTTTCGCAACGAGGGTATGGATGCCACACATAACCCTGAATTCACCATGCTTGAGCTGTACCAGGCGTATACCGACTATAACGGCATGATGGAGCTGGCCGAAGGGCTTATCAGGCACCTGGCGAAAAAGGTTTTAGGCTCCTGCAGGCTAAACTATTGCGGCCATGAAATCGATTTGGAGCCGGCATTTGAAAGGCTTAGCATGAACGAAGCGGTAAAGCGGCACGCTGGAGCTGACTTTTGCGCCTGCAGGGACGACGGCGAAGCGGTTGAGCTTGCAAGGAGCATTCAGCTTAACATGGAAGGCGTATCCCCGGTCAGGGGCAGGCTTCTTGCAGCGGCGTTCGACCAGTTTGTTGAGGATAAGCTTATATCCCCAACATTTATAATAGATTATCCCGTCGAGATATCGCCGCTTGCCAAGCGCAAGCCAGGCACCTCCGGAATCACTGAACGGTTTGAGCTGTTTATATGCGGCAGCGAATACGCAAACGCGTTTTCAGAGCTCAACGATCCCATCGACCAGCGCCAGCGGTTTATGCAGCAGGCGACGGAACGCGCCAAGGGCGACGACGAGGCGATGATGATCGACGAGGATTTTTGCCTTTCGCTTGAATATGGAATGCCGCCCACCGGCGGGATAGGCATTGGCATGGACCGCCTTGTGATGCTTTTGACAGGCGCTTCCACAATAAGGGACGTGCTGCTGTTCCCCACGATGCGGCCCAACTGATGCGCGTCAGCGCCCGCTTTAATGGGCGGACGGGGTTTGTTTAAAATCATCATTGATTCCAACTGCAACATATAAGGGGGCTGAGCAAAGGCGCAATATCTTCTTTGCTCAGCCTCCTTTAAATGCACCGCTCAAACTTAAAGTTTTTGAATCCTTATATGCTCTTCATGGTTTAACGCCCTCTTAAGTATCCCCTTGCTTAAGCAAAACGTCAGTATTGCGGCCGCGGCCGCAATCAGGCCATATGATGGATCGTACAGTTCAAACGCGGTGATTGACCCGCCCGATGTTCCTAAAACGACCCATATTATCAGGCTGAGCGTGAGAGAATACGCAATACCAGCAAAGGAAAGGCGCATACGCTTGACCACGGTTTCACGAAAGGCCTTCATTGCCGATGGCGCCGCCTTGTCTATCTCCCTGTCGCCGCTTACAAATCTGGCCTTAGAAAGCGCCGACAGGGCTATCACAACGCTCACAATACATAAAAGCATAGATACCCCGCAGCATATGGGTGCATAAAACATTGTGCTGCCAAGCAGGTACAGCGTTACGACCGATCCAACACTGGCTCCAAGGCTGCATAAAATCCTATTATTCACCCTGTCCCCTGTTGAATTCAGCAGGTAAGCCTTTTGCCTTTGAGTTTCTGCGCTTGCCCTGCCGGCCGTATCCTTCTCCTTTATTATGCGCTGTCCCTGAAGTATTTCATCGGTCGTCACCCCAAATAATTCAGCTAGCGCAGGAATCATGGTTATATCCGGATAGCCGTTTCCTGTTTCCCATTTACTCACGGTCTTATCCGTGATTCCAAGGCTTTTAGCAACCTCCTGCTGGGTCATTCCCTGCCCCTTCTTAAAGCTGCGATAAACATCCCAATAATTGCGGCATCCATATTTCATCCTGCCTCCCTTGCGGATCATAGCCCGCCATGTTCTGATTCTACATTCAATGGAGCTAAAAATCAAAACATGTCCCGTAGAATTGCTCTACGCATGGTGGAACCGTCTTTTTATTGGCAGGTTCACAGTCAATAAAAAGCGGCAGCCGTCCCTTTTTTGCTATGCCGCTTTTGCCCAATCGCTCCGGCCTGCCGAATATATCTGTAGCTTTACGCCATTGTCCCGGCCTTTT
The DNA here is from genome assembly GCA_964431505.1 of uncultured Oscillospiraceae bacterium. Taxonomy (GTDB): domain Bacteria; phylum Bacillota; class Clostridia; order Christensenellales; family CAG-138; genus UMGS946. The sequence continues at coordinate 4,099 of CAYSKA010000030.1, read as the reverse complement.
TTCTATCCTTTAATATGTCCCTAAGCGTTTCAATGCCGCAGGGCGGCCTGCATGCTCCATCCCTGCACAGGTAATATGTATTCCGCTCCCCCTTCCCGGGCAGAGGAAACGGTAGAAGCGCCGAGCGGTTTTCGTGGACGGCTGCCGGAGGATGTGCTGCACTATATGGTCACCAAGCGTTTGGGCGCTTGCAGTCTTTGACTATCACAATTAGGAGGGATAAAAACTATGCCAAACTGGTGCATGAATACTCTTACGGTTTTCGGAAACGCGGATGAACTCGAACGCCTTGTCTTTGCCAGTCAGGGATTGCCCGCAAAGTATCCTCCACAGGAATGGGAAAAAAGCGTCAGCCCGATTGAAGAGCAGCCGACAGACCATTATTTCTGTTTTAATGCCCTTATCCCAACCCCTCAGGATGTCTTGGACATGGGATACGACGCCCATGACAAACTGCCAAAGGAAGCGCTGCTCTTTGCCTTTTATGGGCAGAGCTTTTTGCCAATTGATGGCTATCACTGGAGCATCGCAAATTGGGTACTAAGTGGGACGTCTATTATGACAAGATCACGCCAGGGAGATGGGCTGGTACGATGGCTGTGAAGTGTTCAAATTTGAATTTGATACCGCGTGGTTGCCGCCGAGAGCATGGCTTGAAACGGTAGCCGATATGTTCCCCACGCTCTGTTTCAAGCTCCACTATGAGGAACCCTGCTGCTATTTCGCCGGCGACCTTATATGGGAGAACGGTACGCTGTCCGATGCTGCATACGATCAGCAGCAGTGCGGGGAAGCGTTTGCGTGGATGGATGAGGATAATCAAGAAGACATAATGGTGATTTAGAGATTGGATGCTGAGCTTGTATACGTTGTATGTGTGTACTGAAGCGGAAGTCGCATAGCATAAAAGCAAAGGGATGTCGCTTCGGCGGCGTCTTTTTGTGTTATATCATAGAATCCGGCCTTGCCCATTCCTTTCGTTTGGATTGACTGTGCAAAAGCAATCTGATATAATATTTGCATCAGTATCAGAGTTTAGCCACGGCTAAGCACAGTATACCTAGTTACGAAAGTGTCATTTGCAGTTTTTACAGATGGCACTTTTTTTGTTTCCGGCCAATTCCATATTGGGCATAAGCCAGCAGTCCTACGGGGGTGCTGGCTTGTGTTATATCATGCGGAGCAATCCATAAAAAACGAAAGGAGCATTCAAAATGCAAAAACCATGTCAGGACAGCTATTACACTACCTTCAGCTCGTATTCGACGATGCTCAGTTACCATGAAGAGCAGGCTAAAGACAGCAAATGGCAGCGCTGCAAGGTAAATGAATTGCACTGAGCCGCGCTGGACAAAGCCTCATCTCTTTATGGAACTCCTGCTTCCTTTGCTGCAGGAGTCAGCGAGGAGGCGATCGAGGATACCAAAACCACCAAGCGGCCTGATTCCAAGGTGCTCAAGGAGAAACATCCAACTGTTTACGAGGATGTTCTGAAAACTTCCGAGAGCCGTAAGATCAAGGTCTGTGTGCAACCGGCATGGCCGGATGAAGAAGGGAGAAACCTATGTGTAATCTTAACGAAATGTACGGCGGAGACATGGAGCGAAAGCTGGAACGGCAGTTTCAGAAGCTCGACCGATTTAAAAAGCGGGCGTACATCTGCTCCCCCCTCAGCGAGAAGGACGCCGAAGGACAGCTGCGCAACATGAAATATGCGCAGGCGTATATGCTGTACGCAAACGAGGCACTGGGCTATCTTGCCAGGGCGCCCAATGCGTATCCCCCCATGCTGCTGTGCGATAAATTGGCGGCGGAACGGGCGCTTGCGCTGGAGTTTGGTTTGCATCTGCTGGAACTGAGCGACATTTTGCTGGTGTACGGGTTGCGCATCAGCAGCGGCATGAAAGGAGAAATCCTCCGTGCCGCGCTGCTCGGTATCCCCATCGTTGTTTACGACGGCTCCGTTTACCTGGAGTTCCGCAAGCTCGTAACGCGCTCAGGCGTACCAAAAACATGGGTCAGTCTGGACGATAAGAACCCGGTAACGGGCGACCTCGACCCGATAACCGACCGGTTATGGCAGGTGATGTGCGATGCGTAAATTCTTTGAGTCCGTCGATCTCAGGTCACGGCAGGAAATGACGCAGTATCTCGATGGGCACTTTCCCGTTTCCATACATAAAGATATTGCTTCTCTTTCAATCAATTTTGCCGATAAAAAGGGAAATGTACTAAAACTCTTACCATGCCGGCGAACAACGTTCAAATCCCTTGTTTTGCGGGGATTTTTGACTTCGCTTTTCTACATATAACCCCGCGTTTTTTATTAGACTCAACCTGAAGGATGTTTTGCTGCTCAGTTTTGATTACAGTTAACTTACGCATTACAACAATTCATCTAATTCTCCTTGGCTGTAATAGAGTCTGTGGAGCTTAGATTCTTAGAGTGGAAAGCCAGCATTGAATTCCATGCCATATGGTAGACTATGCTAAGCAGTATTGATTGCGTCGTCCATGCTATATAGCCCATGAACAAACCGCCTACAAATGCAGATACAGCGATCCTAACCGCAGCCTTCCCAGTACCATAACTTAGCATATGCATCAGCCCAAACAGCACTGCTGAAATAATTATAGCTCCATTTAACGAAATATAATCGATCCTTACGTCTAATCCCGGTATGGTCAGTAGTAGCGGAAGTATTAACCCCCTAAAAGCGATCTCCTCAAATATGGGATAAATAACTATGCCTTTAAATTTGCCGTGAAAACCCACAAAACGCAAGGGAACATATCTTGGCACTATGAGGAGAATGGCAATGGGAACGATTATATAAACTATTGCGATTTGATCAAGTGACTGCGGAATTTTAAAAACATAACTGTCCTTTATCAGGAAAGCGCATAGCAGCATAATAGCGGCCCAAGGGTACACCGTATAGCTTTCCATTTCCTTTTTAGTCGTTTTTAACAGAAGATACAAAGCAGGTAGAGAAATAAAAATAAGCAGAACGATAACGATATTGATTAACATGATATACAACTCCTTTTATATTGTTAATGATATATTTGATAAAGCGTCAAATATATCGCTATGGGTTATAATTACAGTTATGCGTCCATGTTTATGTCTGTTGAGATAATCGGTAAGCAGTCTGACACACTCCGCGTCAATATATGCCTCGGGTTCGTCGAGCATGACGAATTCGCGGCAACCCATTAATACAGCAGCCATATTTACCTTCTTTCGCTGACCCGATGACAGCTCGCTAAGCCTTGTATTCCAAAGCAGCGAAATATTCTTCATTGAACTGGCGTTTTCTAATATATTATGCAGTTCAGGCTCTGTGACAATCAAATTATCATGCATGCTCTCAAATGTAATGTCACCGTTATACAACGAAAACATCTCACTTACAGTGATATCCCAGTTTAATGGCTCCTGCGCAAGGTATGTTATATGATTGCGCAGCAACTCAACATCCAGATCGTTTATATCTACTCCATCATATGCAATTCGCCCCTTTTCACACTTATATAATCCTAAAATCAGGTTAATTATGGTGGTTTTGCCTCTCCCATTTGAGCCCTTGATTATAAGCACATCACCAAGCCTGAGCGTAATATCTGGGTATGTTATAGTATTTTTACCGTCAAATGAAAACATTAATTTTTTTATAGTAATTTTCTGAATCGTTCCATTGATATCCATTGTTCCGGATTTCTCAGATTGAATACTGTTAAGCTCGTCCATTCTAGCGATGGACGCCTTGCACTCGCTGTACTGGACGCTAAGATTAACATAATACCTAACAGATGATATCATCATCCCATATAACGACAATGTAATGGTAAGTTGGCCTATCGTAATCGAATTTTCGGAAAATAAGTAAACTCCGAAGAAAAGAAAAAGTATTTGAATAATCACTGTAATGATGTTATCTAGGGACTGGAATTTGAATATGTTACGAAAATGGCTTATCACAGTATTAAATAACTTAGAAAAGAAGCCCTCAAATATTGCTTCTACCTTACTATACATATTATTGCATTTTATCGTAAATGCTTTATTTACATGCTCGGTTATATTGTTCGAGTA
>CAYSKA010000029.1:0-12779 GCA_964431505.1 uncultured Oscillospiraceae bacterium | reverse complement strand
ATACAAGAGTCATTGCGAGCATCCTTGCTTCTATACTCTAAATATCAGCGCTTAATCTGTCAAGCTTTCCCGTGTATTCTTCAAGTCTTTATTAAAATCCCGACACGAATTGGGCAGGATTTTGAATAATTCGTCTTTTGTAAGAAATACAGTCTGTAAAAGGACTTAGGCTAAGCGCTTTATCTGTAAGGCCTGCAGGCCTTTGCGCGTATACTATCTTTTACCGCCTTTAGTTATCAGCGGATGTTTAAGCACAGGTATGCGAAGCTTACCCATGCGCTTATGCGGATACCCGTCTATTGAGCCTGATAGCATCAGCGCGGTTTTTGCGCAAACCGGTCCGATCAGCTCGTAAAGCATTGAAGATGACAAAACAATTGCAAGGAGCATATCGCCTATTTCAGGAGGCAGCATCCTTTGACCAAGAAACGCCAGACCTATAGCAACGCCCGCCTGAGGCGCCAGCGCAATTCCGAGGCAGTTGCGCGTCCTTCTATCCTCATGCGCCACCAGGCAGCCCGCGTAAGCTCCCGCGTATTTACCGGCCATTCTCACCATAAAATAGCACACGCCCATCATACCTACCACCGTAAGTGCGCCGATGTCAAAGTTTATACCCGAAATTATGAAGAAGGCTGAAGTAATAGGAGGGGTGAAATGGTTTACTTCGCCAAATAGCATCCCGTCCTTTGAGGAATTAACGTATGCCGCGCCGCAGGCCATGCAAGAAAGCAGCGGCGAAACGTCGCACAGCGCGCAGACTCCGCAGATGCCAAGAAGGAGGGCAATAACTAAAATAAGCCTGTTTTCGCGGCTTCGCCCGGGCGTGATGATCCTGCTCAATACATAACCCGCCAAAAATCCCATGCCAACGGCCGCGAGATTATATAGAATAGGAAGTAATACGTCAGACGCGGCAAAGCCCCCAGTTCCATCGGCTTTAATTAGAGCGGAAACCGCGCTGAAGACAATAAGGCACACCACGTCGTCCAGGGCCACCACCTGAAGCAGGGTGTTTACAAACCTCCCCTTAGCGTTATACTGATTTATGGTCATAATGGTGCTTGCGGGCGCAGTAGCCGTTGCTATTGAGCCCAGCAGCACGGATAATATCCAGCTGAGATTGAATATAAACCTCATTGAAACGGCAACGGCAATGCCTGCGGCCAGCGACTCAAACAGGGTTATAGCGATGGTTTTTCCTCCCGTACCCCGCACCGTTTCCCTTTTAAAGAATTTGCCCACGTCAAACGCTATGAAGGCCAGCGCAATATCGCTGACAAAGCCCATCCGCGATATAACCTCAGCAGAAACCAGGTTCAGCGCGTATGGTCCAATCAACATTCCCGCAAGTATAAAGCCGCTCACGTTTGGGAGCTTTACAAGCTTTGTTAGTCTGGTCATTAAAAATCCCGACGTTAATATAATACATAGGGTGAGCAGCACCCCGCTTGTTTCATTTAATCCTTCATAAATATTAAACATAATAAAACCAGCCTTCTAGTTTGAACGTTAACAGAAACAGTTGATTTGTCATGTCTCTGATGGTATCATTATATCGGGATTTGAAATAAAGTATAATTATAGTTATTTTTGGATAGATAAATAATAATTATTTTGCGGGTGTGACATGCTGAACTCAAAATTGGAGACATTGCTTAAAGTATATGAGCTTAAGAGCTTTACACGGGCAGCGGAACAGCTTTCAATGACGCAGCCTGCCGTGAGTTTGCAGGTCAAACAGTTAGAGCAGGAGCTTAACGTAAGGATCTTCAACCGTAGCCGCGGTAAGCTAAGCCTTACGGGCGAAGGGGAAATCGTTTTAAAGTATGCAAAGCGGATAAAGATGCTCTATAAGAACATGGAGCAGCGCATAGAGGATGAAAGAAGGCATGTTGCCCGCCTGACCGTGGGGATAACCCATACGGCGGAAAGCAATCTTGTTGCCGGGGTTTTGGCAAAATACTGCAGCGATAATGAGGGCGTAACCATAAAGATTATTTCAGATACTATTAAAAACCTTTATGAGAAGTTAAAGACGTATGAGATTGATCTTGCGATTGTAGAAGGAAAGCTGATTGATCCGGACTTCAATTCGCTTCTTCTGGATACCGACTGCCTTGTGCTGGTGGTATCCAACAACAACAGCCTTGCGGCCAAGAGCATGGTTACTATAAACGAGCTGAAACGGGAAAAGATGATACTCAGGCTTCCGAATTCGGGAACGAGGAATCTGTTTATTTCGCATTTGGAAAGCCAGAACATGTCCATAGATGAGTTCAACGTTATCCTTGAGGTCGATAATATTGCAACCATAAAGGATTTGATAAGGCGCGATTTCGGGGTATCCATCCTAGCTAAAAGCGCCTGCCTTGACGAATTGAGAAAGGGAAAGATAACCGTGCTCCCCGTGGAAAACCTGAGCATGGTGAGGGAGATAAACATTGTATATCACCGCGATTTTGAGCATACTGATATGCTTCAGGACATAACCAGGCTGTACAATGAATCCGTTCGACTATATATGGTTTAAAGGCATTTATGCCGCATATGGTATGTTCAATCCGAGCTGATGATATTTATCAGGGGCGGCCATCTCTTTTAGCGCATAGGCCGCGGACATAGCGCAAATACTCCGTCATCCGCTCGTCGTCCCCCCTTGGATAGCAAAAGCCCAGGCTTCTTGCAGCCCCATCGGCCAGGGCCCTGAACAGAGTGCACATTGTAAACATGGAATCCCACATTCTATCATATTGCCCGTCCGAGTAGGTATCAGCATATAATTGGTATGTATCTTCGTCCAGGTATCGCTTGAAATACTTTCCCATTTTCCCTGATGATACCTTAAATCCTTTGAGTATGCCTATATGCCACTCAACCATGCAGTCCAGCTCAGCTCTCACATAGCACTCGTATGTGTGCATCGCATAGGGAAGCTCATCCCTCCATATGCCCTTGGCCACGTTTTGAAGGCACCACCAGAAGTTGTTGCAGCAGGAATAAAAGTCGTTAGCATTGGGAGGTTTTACATGGTAGCTTGCGTCGCTGGCCGGAGGAAACGGGGGCATTATATTGTCCTTATCAAGCAGCAACACGGTCTGGCTGTCATTTTCAAGCATTTCTCCATACCTGTCTAAAGGTATAATTTGCAGGTCTATCCTGTTTAGGTCATCAAACAGTGCAAGATATGTAAACCTGCCGTCCCCAATGGGATCGCGCATGGTTTCAGGCATCTGCAGCATTATTAAGCTGCCAAACCTGTCCATATAGCCGTGATTGTTAAAAAACGGGCCCGCGTCCCTTACTATAAATACTATGTCATAGTCCTGAAACATGTCCTTTGGAGCGTTAGGGTTAGCCCTGGACCCATTAAGGAGTACGGCCCGTACATTATCGTCCTCCTTTGCGGCGGCGATTACCATATCCATTATTTCAGCTTCGCTTCTCATATTGCCTCCGGAAAATAGCTATAAAATTGATTATAACATGTATCCTATGGTTCCGCCATACCATGCCCAATACGCCGATTGCTACAGCCCAATACGCCGATTGCTAAAGAATACGGTGGCTTTATCCATAAACCATGTTTACGCTGAACACCGGCGCGTCATATGCGCCCCTGCCAAAATGTAATAACTATATGGATCGTTCCAATCGGGAATAAAAGGTGATTTTCGGAGGAAAACCGATGCATGGTTATCACCTGACTCAGATACTGATAAAACTTCATGCTGCATAAATACGCTCTCCTCCTCCGAAATACCTATAAGAAGCTTCATCATAACAAAGAAACGTCATAAAGAGGCTGCGGTTTTTAAACCTTATCTGCATAAATTTATATTAAAATCATTTATATATTTAGTTTTTTATGCCGAATTCGGGCTTATTTAATATGAGAGCCCCCCCTGAGCGGTTGGCCTTAAAGTATACATTTGCTATGTTGCTTAGGCGAATTATGTGATCCATCGAAAAATAGATTCGGCTACTTTAATTTATTTAAACTGCCACGCCTTACATATATCGTATATTTGGACCTAGACGCGCAATGACTTACAGATATACCTTTCGACGTAGCTACATCCCAGCCATTCTGATCCCTCATGTCCATAGCAAATTTTTTAATGTTGTTTGAATCTATACTACACCCGCAATGCAAAATAACATCTACATGAGCGTATTGTGTCATACCATTGTCAAGCGGGCTTAAAGCCCATTCAGCTTATGTACATGATCATCAGGCCGCACTACCCCAAACGCATCCGCGAATGCGTTGAGGTCGTCAATTTCGAATAAATCACTTCTATATTGGCCAGGCCATACTGCGTATATCCTGACTTGCTGACTGACAGCATTATGATAAGCAGCGGTAATTGAAGTGAAAGAGTGGTCCAGCTGCGCTGCATTTCCGTTTCCATCTACCGCGATGTAGCAAATCCTGCCGGATGAATAGGGGAAATTGCCGCACTCCTTAGCGCTCCTCATGATAATAACTCCTTTATTTTATATATTTAATGTATGTACTATTCTAACGAATTCAGTGTAAACATGGAATTATTACAATAATTTTGTTACAAATTTTATCACAATAATTTAGACAAATCAACTACTAATAATGTTTTCTGTCCATATCGAATCTTATACCGATGTAGGGATACAACCCGAGGGATGAATGATCTGGACGCGGGGACGTTTTCAGAGCTTATGGAGCGTCCCCCTGGAAAAGGACGCGGATAGCTTTTTAATTGCGGCGCAAAGATCATGCCTGTGATGACAACCGGTTATACTGATTGGTTAGCCGGTGTTTTTTGGGAGTTGAATAAAACGTCGCCGTTCAATATATTAATCATCGTTTTATTGCCCTTAGCGTTTCGATGGAGTATACTAACTTGATTGATGTCGAGGGGTTGCCTGATATGATAAGAGTAAATTCGATAAGCTACAGATACAGCGAGGAGGGGCAATATGCCCTTAAGGATGTATCATTTGAGGTTAATAAGGGAGAGATGCTAGCGATTGTCGGCCATAATGGCTCGGGAAAGAGCACCCTTGCAAAGCATATGAACGGCCTTATACTTCCCGATAAGGGCGAGGTAACCGTAGACGGCATGAGCACAGCGGACGAAGCCATGATACAGGAGATAAGGCGAAGGGTCGGGATGGTGTTCCAAAACCCGGATAATCAGATAGTGACCACGGTGGTTGAGGAGGACGTAGGCTTTGGGCCGGAAAATCTCGGCCTTCCGACCGGGGAGATTATAAAAAGGGTCAGGGACGCCTTGGAAGCCGTGGGCATGACCGAGTATGCGCGCAGCGCCCCGCATATGCTGTCGGGCGGCCAGAAACAGCGGGTTGCGATGGCTGGCATGCTGGCCATGAGGCCAGAGGTATTGGTGCTGGACGAGGCTACGGCCATGCTTGATCCATCCGGACGCGGAGAAGTCCTTTCCACGGTCAGGCGGTTGAACAGAGAAAACGGGATTACGGTGGTTATGATCACCCAATACATGGAGGAAGCTACCATGTGCGACCGTGTTGCCGTAATGGCAAAAAGCCAGCTAAGGATGCTGGATAAGCCCAGAAATGTATTTTCCAGCGCCAAGGAGCTTAGAGAGCTGGGAATAGACGCGCCGCCGGCGGTAGACCTGCGCGACAGGTTGGCGGGGATAGGCGTGGATATACCCTGCGATATAATGACGATAGATGAAATAGCGGAGGCGCTATGCCCATTGTTGTTGAGAAATTAAGCCATATATATATGCACAAGAGCGCCCTGGCAATCAGCGCCATTAACGACGTCAGCATTGTCATAAACGAGGGCGAGTTTTTGTGTATCGTGGGCCATACGGGGTCCGGGAAAAGCACGTTTATACAGCATCTTAACGGGCTTTTGCTTCCAACGTCGGGAAGCGTAAAGGTCGACGGCTGCGATATGACGGATAAAAAACAGCGCCAGATTGGACGCCGGCTTGTTGGTATGGTATTCCAGTACCCTGAGCATCAGCTGTTTGAAGAGACGGTATATAAGGACGTTGCGTTTGGGCCGGTAAATATGGGCCTTAGCGAAGCCGAGGTGAAGGAGCGCGTTATGGATGCGCTGTCAATAGTGGGGCTTGATGCGGATAGGTTTTGCGACAAATCGCCGTTTGAGCTGTCCGGCGGGGAGAAGCGCCGCGTTGCATTGGCCGGAATAATAGCAATGCATCCGAAATACCTGGTGCTGGACGAGCCGATGGCCGGCTTGGACCCAGCGGGCAGGAACGCGATACTCAATACGCTTTTAGAACTTCAGCGCGCAAATAATACATGCATAATAATGGTCAGCCATTCCATGGATGATATAGCGCGGGTGGCTACCCGCGTGGCAATATTCAATAAGGGTACGCTGAGGACCGTGGGAGCGCCGGCCGAGGTGTTTTCAGACGCCGGCGATATAGAGAAGCTTGGCCTTGAGCTTCCGCATGCGGCACAGCTTGCCCAGGCGCTGCGAAAAAGGGGCGTAAATGTTCCAAATGAAATATACAGGCCGGAGGAACTGCTCGATTTCCTAAAGAGGAGGCTGAAATATGTTTAAGGACATAACCCTCGGTCAGTATTTCCCAGGAAATTCCGCGATACATTCCCTTGATCCGCGCACCAAGCTCATGCTGATGATAGCCTATATCGTCATAGTGTTCCTAGTTCGCTCAATGTGGATGTTTATTCCGGTCGGGGTATTTTTGGCCTTGACCATAGTGCTTGCGAAGGTGCCGCTTGGCTATGTTGTAAGAACGCTTAAGCCGATGAAATGGCTGCTTATTCTGATGTTTATATTGAATCTGTTCCTTATCAAGACCGGCGAGCCCATATTGGAGGTATGGATAATCAAAATTACAACAGGAGGGCTTAAGCAGTCGTTCTTTATAATAATCAGGCTGATATTGCTGGTAACCGGAACGTCTTTGCTTACGCTTACCACAACGCCCATTTCCCTGACCGACGGATTGGAAAAGCTGCTTATGCCACTGGCGAGGCTGAAGTTTCCGGTACATGAGCTGGCTATGATGATGACGATAGCCCTTCGCTTCATCCCCACCCTTATAGAGGAGGCTGACAGAATAATGAAGGCGCAGATGGCCAGGGGCGCTGATATGGAAACCGGAAGCATAATCAAGAGGGCAAAAAACATGATACCTATTTTAATCCCCCTGTTTGTAAGCTCATTCAGGCGGGCGGACGAGCTTGCCATGGCAATGGAAAGCAGGTGTTACCACGGCGGGGAGGGCCGAACGAAAATGCGGGTGCTTAAAATGCACGGGCGCGACGCGGCGGCAGCCATAATCACGGCTGCGCTTGCCGCCATAATAGTAACCGCGCAGAAATTGTGGCTGTCATGAGTAAAACAACAAGATACATACTTATAGGCATTGCGGTAGCGCTCCTCTTGGCAGCGCTTGCATGGAGGCTTACGCTGGATTCTACAGGGGAGCTTTCAAAGATCAGGCGGGCCATAAACGGTTATGGCTATTCCGTTTTAGAGGATGCCATCTATCCGGCAGGATACATGGAGGATGGAAGCATCGCCGGAATGCTTGCGGGCGAAGATATTGATATGCAGGCCGCTGTTAACGCATCCAAATCAGCGGGATTCCCATCCGATATCAATAGGCAAGGGGAGGTCACGCTGATATTGGCCGCAATAAGCGACTCAGAGGTGATCACCCTTTTTATGATAGACGGCGAGATAGAGATGGGGTTTATACAGGCGCTTGACGAACAGGGGGTTAGCCCGCTGGGGCAGTAGCGATTAGTAGTATATCAATGCATGACTTGAAAGTTTATAATCAATTCGAAGGCAGGTTTTTAATGTGAATAACCCTTATGGAAAGGTAGCGCTCATCACCGGAGCATCGTCGGGAATAGGCAAATGCACAGCAGAAGAGCTTATGAACCATGGCTTTAGGGTATACGGCGTCTCGCGAAGCGGCGGGCAGGACAAGCGGTCCAAAGCTGGATTTTTAAGGATGCTTTGCATGGACGTCTGCGACGAGGCGTCGGTAAAGCGCGCGGTTGACGGGGTGATTGCCAAAGAGGGCAGGATTGATATTTTAATAAACGGCGCTGGCATTGGACTTTGCGGCGCGGTTGAGGACTGCTCTGCCAAGGATGCGCTTAAGCAGATGGATACGAACTATTTTGGGATTATACGCATGCTCAGCGCAGTGCTCCCGCATATGCGGGAAAGGAGGAGCGGGCTTATAATCAATATCGGCTCTGTAGGAGGCATATTCTCAATACCGTTTCAAACGCTTTACAGTTCGTCCAAATTTGCTGTTGAGGCGCTGACCGAAGGGCTTCGAATGGAGCTGAGGCCATGGGGGATCAAAGCGGCGCTGGTGGAACCGGGCGATACCAGAACCGGCTTTACCGGAGCGCGCAGATACGCAGAGGGGACGAATAGGAGCGCATATGGAGACGCGTTTAAAAATTCCGTTGCCCAGATGGAAAAGGATGAGCAAAACGGGATGCCGCCAAATAGCGTGACAAAGGTAATACTGTCGCTGATAAAATCCAAAAATCCCCCCGTGCGCAGAACCGTTGGCATAAAGTATAAGCTGTTTGTAAGCCTGAAGCGGCTTTTGCCGGCAAGGGTTGTCGAGTTGATCCTAACGTCCATTTACGCAAAAGGAGATAAACCCGGTGGAAAGCAAACCTAAGAAAAGCAGGGCATGGCGCATTATATTTCAGGCGCTGCTGATATTAACCGGCCTGTTTCTCATGGCTGATACGATGTTTGTAAGAACGTTGAGCAATTATAATCTTGGCGTTATAATGCCGTTTATAATCGGGGCCCCGTTGTTCATTCTGGGGGTGTTCTACGGACCTATAACCAGGTTTATGAGGTCCCACATAATCGGAAAGATAATAAAATGGGGCATGATTGCTGCATATGCGGGATTTTTTACCCTGTTTACGGCTACGACCATTATTACGGTCGCGGCCGGAGGCACTGCACCCGATGACAACGCCGACGTGCTGGTGGTGCTTGGTGCGGGCGTGCGCGGGGAAAATGTAAGTCTTACGCTTTATAATCGTCTGAACAAGGCTGTGGAGTATCTGGAGCGAAACCCTTCCACCATTGTAATCGTATCAGGAGGACAGGGGGAGGGGGAGTCCATTCCCGAGGCGCTGGCAATGAAACGGTTTTTGATAAACAGCGGAATCGATGAATCCAGGGTCATAACCGAGGACCAGTCCAGAAGCACCTTGGAGAACTTCACGTTTTCAAAGCCTATAATAGAAAGCCGTTTTGGTGAGGATGCAAAGGTGGTTTTTGTCACCACGGCGTTCCACGTTTACAGGGCCCGAAAGGTTGCCGAATCGGCGGGACTTAAGGCGCAGGGACTTGGAACCCCGTCTGTTTGGTACATAGCGCTCAACGATTATATGCGCGAATGTGCGGCTATAACCTATTACCTTTTAGCAGGAAGATTGGGCGATTAGCTACAAGGCCGCACATATTCTTAGAAGCCTTCATATAATTATATGAAGGCTTTTTGTATTGCAGTAAAATCAAAACATGCGAGGTATACTATGCAGATATTGCGTTATGGCAGCAGCGGAACCACCGTCAAAATCCTGCAGCTCGCGTTAATCCGGGCAAACTTTTCACCAGGGGAGATAGACGGCAGATTTGGGCAGAGGACACAGAGCGCTGTTATGCGCTTTCAGGCGGCCAGCGGTCTTGCGCCCGACGGCATCGTGGGCAAAAATACATGGGCCGCCCTGATACCGTTTTTAAAGGGCTATACATGGCATACCATCAGGCGGGGAGATACATACTGGGGTCTTGCAAGGCAGTACGGGACTACCCCAGAGGCAATCGCCAGGGCAAACGGAGGATTAAGGGCGGATAACCTCATGCTGGGAACCTCCATTGTCATACCGTTTGGCTTTGACGTTGTACCGACAAACGTGCCGTATACCTCGGAATTGCTTGACTATATAGTGGATGGGCTTCAGGTGCGCTATCCCTATATACGCACTGGCTCCATTGGACGAAGCGTTATGGGAAGACCGCTTTACCTGCTTACGATGGGAACGGGCGATACAAAGGTAGCGTACAACGCTTCGCATCACGCAAACGAGTGGATAACAACCCCTGTACTTCTTAAATTTATGGAGGATTACGCAAAACTCTATTCTACCGGCGGTACGCTGTACGACTATGATGTAAACGACCTCTATGAAAACGTAACGCTGTATATGGTTCCAATGGTAAACCCCGACGGGGTGGACCTGGTAAATGGCGCTATACCAAGCGGCGATCCGTATTACCAAAGCGCCCGCGCAATTTCAAGCCGTTACCCGAGCGTGCCGTTTGCTTCCGGCTGGAAGGCCAATATTGAGGGAACCGATCTTAACCTTAACTATCCGGCGGGATGGGAGGAGGCGAAAAGGATAAAGTATGCATTGGGCTTTACCAGTCCCGCGCCGCGCGATTTTGTGGGCGACACCCCCTTAAGCGCGCCGGAGAGCCGCGCCATGTACGATTTTACTATTCAGAAGGAACCTGTGCTTACCCTATCGTATCATTCGCAGGGAGAGGTTATATATTGGAAGTATCTTGATTATGAACCGGAGGGTTCATACGCTATTGCGCAGGAGTTTGGCAGGGTCAGCGGCTATTCGGTGGAAGTAACGCCCGCAGCCTCGGGCTATGCGGGATACAAAGATTGGTTCATACAGCAGTTCAATCGTCCTGGATATACGATTGAAGTCGGAAAAGGGGAAAACCCGCTTCCGCTCAGCCAATTTGACAAGATATACAGGGATAATATGGGTATACTTACGCTTGGCATGGGTTTGGTGGGCGTACGCTAAATGAGTTAAGCGGCTTTTGCGCATAGTCAGTTAAAATATAAAGTATATGAGCAGCCCAAAAGGCCATACGGATACGAAACCGTATGGCCTTTAATTTAGAATAATTAGCTTGGCCGGCTTTATCTAACGGATTTGGGTCTAAGCCATACAATCAAACAAACTTATTAAGAAGGGCAA
Organism: uncultured Oscillospiraceae bacterium; assembly: GCA_964431505.1. Lineage (GTDB taxonomy): Bacteria > Bacillota > Clostridia > Christensenellales > CAG-138 > UMGS946. The sequence continues at coordinate 1,742 of CAYSKA010000029.1, read as the reverse complement.
CGGAAATTTTATTCAGATTTATTACATATATAAAAAATAGTGGAAAGCCCAGCCAATCTCAACAATAATATTTGCCCCCAAAACACTGTAAAGCCCATGAACACTATGTTTATGCGGCTTTGTGCGTTCTTGCGTTAGCGGCTAAAAACAGCCATTTGACGCTTTTTTGACGCCCGCGCTCCACGAGGGCTTATAAGAAGTAATAAGGAGATCTAGGACTTTCAGCACGAGTCATTGTTTGTATCCTCTATCAGATTGAGGAATACGACTTATTCGTTTCCGTTCTCTTCCTTTCCGGTTTTTAAGGTGAACAAATTACGGGGCAAGCATAGGGAGCGGGTACCCACTTCCGAAAAATCGCTTGTTGGGAAGCGTGTCCCAGGCCCTCTTTGTTTTTAATAAATGGCGCACCTCGAAGGAAATAGAAAACAGCCAGCAAATATGGTACAATGATTTCAAGGAAAACCACATGAAACATGAATAAAATTTATACAACCCATGCTACCATATCAGTTGAGTTGCACACAAAACTAAAGGATAAGGTTATTGATTTATTCTCTCGATAAATGATAATATAACATCAGATGTGATGAGTTTATGAATAATGTTATTGGCTCAAATATTTTACGGTATCGTAAAGAACAACATTTAACACAAGAAGAACTTGCAAAACAACTCGGTATTTCATATCAGGCGGTAAGTAAATGGGAGAACGAACAAACCGCACCGGATATATCTTTGTTGCCTGCCATTGCTTCAATACTGATGGTAAGCATAGATAGGTTGATGGGGTATTCTCACAATTTTGACCCACGTTCTTATTACGAAGAATCATATAAAAAAGATGAATACTATTGGGGCATACAGCCATCAGATATGTGCTTAAAAGTATTGGAGTTATTGCCACCTATAAAGCCATTAAAGTTACTTGATATAGGTTGTGGCGAAGGAAAAGATGCTGTGTTTTTTGCTCGTTGCGGTTATTATGTTAGTGCGTTTGATATTTCTGATGCGGGGATAGAAAAGACCAAAAGACTTGCCGAAAAAGCAAATGTATTCGTTGATGTTTTTAAGGCAAATATTTGGGATTTCCGGTTAGAACAAAAATATGATGTCCTGTTTTCAAGCGGGGTGTTGCACTACATAAAGCCGGAGCTAAAACAAGAAATATTTGAAAATTATAAGGACTTCACCAATAGCCATGGAATTAACGCAATGCACTGTTTTGTAGAAAAGCCTTTTATAAAACGACCTTCTGAAAAGGAAACTCATTCGCAGCAATGGAAATCAGGAGAATTATTGACGTTATACCATGATTGGTATATTGAAAGCACTTCAGAATATGTTTTCGATTGTAATTCCGGTGGAATCACACATAAGCATGCTGCTAACAGAGTATTTGCTCGAAAGCTTTAACCCAAGCGAATGAGCATAATCCTGTATGGAGTAGCAGAACCAGCCGCCCTTGTCAACGATAAGTGAACGGTTGTGCGGCAATCAAGCGAGCGAAAGCAAAGGGCACTTTCGCCCACTATTAATTACCGGGGCAGCATGTACCCAAGTAGAGCGTCACAAATGTAGCATTCATGCGGCCTTGCGGGTGTGAAAATGAGGTGGCAAGGGTTTTATATTCCCACACTTTAAAATGCCATTCTACTGCGTAACAATTCATTTCTATTTGACGCTTTTTTGACGCCCGTGCTTACAAAAAGAAGATATAAGCAGATTTATGACAATACATG
>CAYSKA010000028.1:0-12906 GCA_964431505.1 uncultured Oscillospiraceae bacterium | reverse complement strand
CCTATTCGGACCAGCTAAGTTCCGCGCTGCCCTCCGGGGCTACGCGAAGATGCCTCAGCCCGCACATGCTCAGCTTTCCGTCGTCGCGGGCGATTATGGCAGAACCGCTGGCCCCCTCATACACAAACTGCATGATATACACCGTTTCCGGCTGCTCGTATGTGTCCCTGGGTCTCTTTTTATACAGTGCCTTGCAGATATAATTCATTTTAATAAACCTCCCTTAATTATGCGTAGATCATTAAACGTGCCGGTATTAGAGCTATACGTCCAGATCAGCCACCAGCTTGGAATTCATCTCTATGAACTCGCGCCTTGGCTCCACCTTGTCGCCCATGAGCACGGTAAATATAGCGTCGGCCATCATGGCGTCCTCAAGCTCCACGCGCATCATTATGCGCGTTTCAGGATCCATGGTGGTGTCCCAGAGCTGTTCGGCGTTCATCTCGCCCAGGCCCTTATAGCGCTGAATCACGGGCTTAGGTTCGCGCCCTATCTCATTGAGCAGCGCCTCGAGTTCCTCGTCCGAATATACGTAGCGCTGCAGCTTGCCCTTTGTCACCTTAAAAAGCGGCGGCTGGGCAATGTATACATAGCCGTGTTCCACCATGGGGCGCATATGCCTGTAGAAAAAGGTGAGCAGCAGCGTGCGTATATGGCTGCCGTCCACGTCCGCGTCCGTCATGCATATGATCTTATGGTACCTGAGTTTCGTCTCGTCAAATTCCTCGCCCATGCCCGCTCCAAAGGCCGTAATCATGGCCTTTATCTCGGCGTTGCCCAGCATCTTGTCAAGCCGCGTCTTTTCAACGTTTAAAATCTTGCCCCTAAGCGGCAGTATCGCCTGAAACCGCCTGTTCCTGCCAAGCTTCGCGCTGCCTCCCGCCGAATTGCCCTCCACGATGAACAGCTCGCACAGGGCTGGATCCTTTTCCTGGCAGTCGGCCAGCTTCCCTGGCAGGGAAGTTGAATCGAGCACGGTCTTTCTCCTTGCAAGCTCCCTGGCCTTTCGCGCGGCGTCGCGCGCGCGCGACGCGGTTATGCACTTATCAATAACCGTGCGGGCCATCTGTGGATTTTCCTCAAGATACACCGAAAGCCCGCCGCCCACGGCCGAATCCACGAGCGGGCGGATGTACGCGTTCCCGAGCTTTGCCTTTGTCTGCCCCTCAAACTGGGGTTCCGTGAGCTTTACGCTGATTATAGCGGTAAGCCCCTCGCGCACGTCCTCGCCCGACAGGTTGGCGTCGCTGGGCTTGAGCAGGCCGTACTTTCTCGCATAGTCGTTCATAACCCTGGTGAGCGCTGATTTGAACCCCACCAGATGGCTTCCGCCCTCAATGGTTGGTATATTGTTTGCAAAGGTGAATATGTTTTCGCTGTAACTATCGTTATACTGCATGGTTATCTCAATAGACGCGTTCTGTTCCCCTCCTTCCTCTTCTTTTTTGGTTTCAAAATAGATGGGAGGGCGGTGAAGCGCCTCTTTATTGGTATTGAGGTATTCGACAAACGACACGATGCCGCCTTCGTAGCAGAACCGCTCCGATTTTTCCATGCCCTCGCGCTCGTCAGTCACGGTTATGGACACGCCCTTATTCAAAAAGGCCAGCTCGCGCATCCTCGCCGCAATGGTTTCATAGCTGTAGTCTACCGAGTCGAATATTTCTGAGTCGGCAAGATATGTCTGCTTGGTTCCCGTAACGTCGGGCGGACAGTCGCCCGTTATGGATACCGGCGCAAGCGGATCGCCCCGCGTGTAGCTCTGGCTATAGACGTGGCCGTTCCTGCGCACCTCCACGGTAAGCCATTCGGAAAGCGCGTTGACCACGCTCATGCCCACCCCATGAAGGCCGCCCGACACCTTGTAGCCGGTTCCGCCGAACTTTCCGCCGGCGTGCAGCACGGTCATGGCGACCTCAAGCGCGCTTTTCCCCATCTTTTCGTGGTAGTCCACGGGTATGCCGCGCCCGTTGTCCTCGACCGATACCGAGCTGTCGGGATGAATTGTTATCAATATGTCGCTGCAAAAGCCGCCCATGGCTTCGTCGATGGAGTTGTCCACCAGCTCTGCAATGAGATGGTGAAGGCCCCTTTGATCGGTAGAGCCAATATACATGCCAGGCCTTCGGCGAACCGCCTCAAGCCCTTCAAGCACCTGTATTTGGGAAGCGTCGTAGCCCTGTGTTTCGTTCATGATATACCTTCCTCTTATAAAAATGGGTTGTTTAGCGTTATAATTCCGTTTTTAGCGCATGCGGGGCCGTATCACAGCCCCGGCGCGGGCTTAGCGAACCGCGCAGGCAGTCGTAGGCGGCGAAGCGTTTTCCATCAAGCCCCTCCAGGGAGGTGCAGGTCAGCAGGCACTGGCAGCCTTCGGCCGCGTCTAAAAGCGCGCGCCTGCGCCCAAAGTCAAGCTCTGAAAACACGTCGTCTAAAAGCAGCACCGGCGGCTCGCCCCTGGCGCTGAGCGCAACCGCTATCTCACTGAGCTTCATCGACAGCGCCGCGGTGCGCTGCTGGCCCTGGGAGCCAAAGCACCGCGCGTCCGTTTCATCCACTATCACCGCGATGTCGTCGCGATGCGGGCCAAAGCCCGTAAAGCCCCTGCGCGCATCCTCGGAAGCACCCGCTTTCAGCGCGCTGAGTATTGCCTGCTCGGCGTCAGAGCGCGGCTCCACCGACGGCACATACTCAAGCCGCAGCTGCTCGCCGCCCGATATGGATGAGTGAAGGCGGGCCGCCTCCATGGACAGGCCCTCCATAAACCGCGCCCGACGCGCCATGATATCAGCGCCAAGGGCGGCAAGCTGAACATCCCACATCAGCAGATGATCCATATCCAGTCTGAGCTTTTTGTCCTTTAAAAGCGCGTTTCGCTGCTTGAGCGCGGCGTTATAGTGCTGAAGCTTGAAAAAGTACGCCGGATACAGCTGGCTAAGCGCCATGTCTATAAACCGGCGCCTTTCGGCAGGCGGCCCTTTCACTATGTTCAGTGTCTCCGGAGCGAACATCACGGAATTAAGCGTACCCATGAGGTCGCCCGCGCGCCTCAGCTGGTTCCCGTTGACAAACATGCGCCTGGGCCCGTCGGATGGGTTTTTGACCTCTATTCGGGACGTTCCCGCCCCGCTTTCCAGGTCAAGCCCTATGTAAAACGCAGGGGCGCCGTGCCTGATCAGCCGGCTGTCGCTTGCAGTGCGGTGCGAGCGGGCAAAGGTGCAAAAGAACACCGCTTCCAGCAAGTTGGTCTTGCCCTGGGCGTTTTCACCAGTGATCACGTTAAGCCCGGGCGACAGCTCGATGGATGCAGCCTCATAGTTTCTGAAATTGGATAGCTTCAGCCGAGTGATGTTCAATACGGTCAGCCTTACTGTTTTTTTTATTATAGCATGATCTGGTGTAAAATTCAAGCAATATAATATTATAATGAAAGGTACGATGATTTGCCGCTGAATATGAGGAATTAAATGCCATGAACCAAACTCTCCGATGGAATAAGAATGTATTTTAGCTTTAAAAGCCTACCCTTGTCAACTGAGGGTAGGTATATCTTCAGATATACCCTCAGTTACCCTTTAAGCCGAAAAAGAATACCGGCCCCGAAATGGAGCCGGTACCGCATAAACAGGGACACAGTGATGAAGCGAACAGCGCTCATCAGGCTAACCTAAATTGTACCAATCGACGATCCACCACATATCAGGCGCATAGCCTAATTTGACCGTCTTTTCCTTAAGCGCACGCAAGTTCTCCTGCCAATCCGGATTTTCCCATGCCTTAAACCAGCTGGCATGACCCAAATCCGTATGTATGCGCATATCGTGTAAATCAATAAGATCGAAATCAATTTCCGGAAAAATGGAATTCGAAATGATAAACGTCTTATATGCATCATATATGGCTTCCAGCATGCTCAGTCTTTTACACCAATCCGTAGTTAAAGACAATAAATCAAAATTAGAGTTCAACGCCGAAATCGGTTCGGGCAATCTGCTGAAGGCCCAGCGCAAATGCTTAAGATACGGATAGTACTCATGGCAGATCAAAAAACCCAGCTCATATAGGGTTTGTACTGTGCGTCCGAACTGAATATGAGCCGCCGCAAACAAATGGCGGTTAACGCTTATTTGTATGGCACGGACGCCATCCTCGACAAAGTCTTTCAGTTTTGTATAGATTGCTTTTTTCCAAAGCTTATCCGGCATCTTATCTGGCGCGGTAAATTTACGAAGACGGCCGAATCTATCCTTGGGATCATAATAAATCAGGTTTTCCTGTATCGTAAACAGGGATTCAAACGACAATTCCTCCCACTGGACACAGCCGCCGTTGGATAGAATTTTTTCCCCCCAATGGTCAAGCAGCCATGATAAGGGGTGCACGCTTATGATCGAGCCATTTACCACACCTTCTTGTTTCCACGGGTTCGTCTCTGCCAGACACTCTTCCAGCTCTATTTGCACTACCCCGTTTTGTTTCCAGATTGTATCAGGAAGATAGATCACCGCTTCCATGTCAGAGTATTCGTCATCAATGTTTAAGCCCACGGATCCAAGAATCATTATACTTGCTTCAGGTAAGATATCACTATGCCGGCTGCTAATCAATGGCATGATTGTTTCGCCAAAATACCGCTCGATGTCCTTCGTCATTTTAATGACTCCTTTATCTTTGGATTTCAAACTAAAATACAGAACCAGCATGGTTGTCAATGGCGCAATTCACTCCATTATAAATGCCATTAACCAAACCAACGATCCTGCATGGAGTTGCGTTTGAAGAGGACAGACACGCCACAAGGGCTGGGTTTTGGCCGTTTCTATATTCCCGCCGCTTGAAACAGCGTTGAATAGCCCTCTGGCTCATAGGCCTTGAACTGGCCGCAAATCCGACCCTCAAGGTCTTGTGAGGGTAAGCCTATAAAGATGCGTTTAGACGCACCTCCATGCCTGATATAAATTTCCCAACGGTGAATTCCATTTTATTGCTTGCTTTTGCATTTAAGTATAGCACGCGAACAGGAACAGGTCCACCTGTAAACACCTTTATCCGCAAATTCAGCCTGTTCAGCACCCTGGCTTCCCCTCTGTTCTAAAAAATTCATAGCAATCCGGAGGGGAAGTCACTCGCGGTTTTTATTATATATTGAAGATATAGCGCGGCAGCCGCGCGTTTCCATGCCATAACAGGGCGGCGGGTTTTTTGAAAATTAATTGACGCCCCTGCACTGGCAATGCTACTATGTTATATGTGATAAAACGTATCATAAACTAAAACAAAAACAAAAGCGAGGAAGCGCAATGTATCAGCAGGACCAGGGCAAAAAGCCCTCCGCATTGATCGATTTTCTGCTCGTGGTAGCCCTGATAGGGGCCATGATCGCCATAGGCTACGCCATGAACGCCCTTGGGAGCATTTTGAACGGGACGCTTGTAAACATCCTCTTTGTCGCGATAGTAGTGCTTGCGTGCTTGCTTGTGTACAACAGGCGCCTTTCAGCGTTCAGGTACACCCTGTTTTATGAGGAGCCGGAGCCGTACGAGGACCCGGCATATGGAGGCATAGTAACGCCCAAGCTGGCCTATCCGATTGGAACGCTCATCGTGCAAAAGGGGATTGCGGACAAGGGCAAGGTTCTTGAAACCGTATACCTGGACGATATGGAGGAGCTTATCCGGCCAAACGGGCCCGCTGCAATCAGCGTGGGCGAAGGCGTTAAGGTTAAGACCCTAAAACTAACCAGGGGCAAGTACGAAACAGCCCATACGCTGGCGTTTACCAGGGACGACGTCGTGTACAGGCTGCAGTTCCATCCCGATGAAAAGCTGACTGGCCTGCTAAGCGCTTTGATTAATACCCGCGGGAGCGAAGGATGAGCCAAGGCGGGGAGCCGATAATAAGCATGCTTGAAGCCTATGCGCGCTCATCTGCGGCGCGCTTTCACATGCCAGGACATAAGGGCGTGGACAACGCGGACATGGCCTTTGAGCGGATTGCCCAGATCGACATAACCGAGCTTGGCTTTTCCGATGACCTGCACAGGCCAAAGGGCGCAATCGCTGCTTCCGAACGCGCCTGGGCGGATGCGTGCGGGGCGCGCGACTGTTTTTTTCTGGTAAACGGTTCTACGGCCGGCGTGCTTGCAATGCTTCTGTCGCTTGGAACCGGCAGGCGGGTGCTGATAGGGCGCGACTGCCATAAGTCCGCCATAGCCGCGCTTGCGCTTGCCGGCCATGAGGCGATACCCGTGTTCCCCGAGATTGGCGGGGACGGGCTTGGGATGGTAAGCGCCGCTGCTGTGGACAGGGCCTTAACGCACTCGCCCTGCGACGCGGTGCTCATAACGTCGCCTAACTACTACGGCATGTGCGTTGACCTCAGGGCGGTAGCGGATGCGGCGCACAGGCATGGCGCACTGTTGTTTGTCGACGCGGCCCACGGCGCGCACTTCCCGTTTTCCGGCCTGCTTCCCGAATCTGCGGCAGGCTGTGCGGACGCGTGGGTTGTCAGCGCGCATAAGACGCTGTGCGCATTAACCCAAACCGCGCTGCTTATGGTATCGCACGGCTCAAGGGCGGATACGGGCGCTATCCGGCGCGCGCTTTCAATGATAATGACTTCAAGCCCGTCGTACCCGTTGATGGCGTCGCTTGAGCGGGCGCTTTCACTTGCTCTGGGCGGTGCGTGGACCGGACACGTAAGGCGGATAATGGGCGTGCGCGAACGGCTTAAGGGACTGAGCGGCCTGTCGCTTTTGGGGGACGAACGCGCGGGCGGCGCTGGCATAGCGCAAATGGACGCAACGCGGCTGTGCGTGCGCGTGGACGGCAGGGGCATAAGCGGCTTTGACGCGCTTAACAGCCTTATGGCGCACGGAGTTGCCGCTGAGATGGCCGATTCCGTCCACGTGGTGCTGATAACGTCGCCAAACGACCCTTGCCAATGGTACGAAAGCCTTGAGCGGGCGCTTGATTCTATCCCTTTAGGCACTGAAAAGCCGTTTGTTCCCCATCATGCCTGTTCCCCGCATGAGACAGCGATGAGCGTGCGCGAAGCCTGGTTCGCTGATATGGAATTCGTGCCTGCAGAGCGGGCGGTGGGACGCGTGGCCGCGGCGGCGTTTGGCATATATCCGCCTGGCACGGCGCTGGTGTTCCCGGGGGAGCGCATAGAGCCAAAGGATATAGCGGCCTTAACCGCGTTTATCCGTAAACGGGCCGCACTTTTTGGCGTTGAATCCGGCATGGTGGCTTGCATAAAGGAGGATTATGATATATAATACAACAAGTGCTATCACCTGCTGATATGAGCTTTTATGGTCAAATATTGATTTGGGGGCGTCAACTATGAAACTCATCTTTGCCATTGTTCAAAACGATGACTCGCGCAAACTGATGCGTGAGCTTGTGAAAAACGACCTAAGCGTTACGCGCATCGCAAGCACGGGCGGCTTTCTTCACAGCGGAAACGCCACGCTCATGATCGGCGTTACGGACGACCGCCTGAACAAGGCCCTTGATATCATCAGGCTGAATTCGGGCACATGCAAGAATCAGATAATAATGCCGTCGGCATATCCAAGCGCGGACTTTTCAGACTTTGAGAGTGAGACGATACATGTAACGCTGGGCGGCGCTACGGTGTTTGTCATAAACGTGCAGGATTACCGCAAGTTCTAGTTTGGCCCATCGGACATGCGCCGCGGCGTGGGGCCTTGAGAAATCATATATTATTCAAAAAAGTATTGACAGAGCGGCGGCGTGGTGGTTATATATGTCAAATGCTTAAATGGAGGCGTTTATGAAACTCATATTTGCGATTGTTCAAAACGATGACGTGCGAAAGCTTATGCGCGAACTTGTCAAAAACGAGATAAGCGTTACAAGGATAGCAAGCACCGGCGGCTTCCTTCACGGGGGCAACGCAACGCTGATGATAGGCATCGACGACGCAAAGCTTGACACTGCGCTCGCGGTTATAAAATCCTGCTCGAGTTCGCGCAAGGAATACATGGTTATCCCCTCGGCGTACCCGGGAGCGGGCTTTGCGGACACGACCAGCGCGCCTGTGCCAGTAATGCTTGGCGGTGCAACCGTGTTCGTGCTTGACGTACAGAACTTCTACAAATTCTAGCATGGATGCGCGTGAAGGTGTTGCCCAGGGGGGCCTTTTCAGGGGCATACGCGCCAAAATGTATTCCCATGCCTATCTGGTGTCGTGTCCGGACGCGTCGCGCGCCAGGGCGCTTATCGAGCGTGCCGCGGCGCTTTTGTGCCTTGGCAGTGAAGACGCTGATATAGGCTCGCATCCGGATTATCTATGCTATGACGGGGCGCAGGCGTCAAAAGGGGATATGCGCCAAATGCTTGAGGAGCTAAGGCTCCTCCCGTTTTCGCGCTCAGTGCGTGTGGTTTTTATTGAAAACGCGCATCATCTGGATGAGCAGAAGCAGAACATGATTTTAAAAACGCTTGAGGAGCCGCCCGAAGGCACGGTTTTCTTCCTTGCTGGCGTAGAATCAGGACTGCTGCCCACGGTGCGCTCACGCTGCACCGCCGTGCGCGTGCCGCTTATGACGCAAGAATCCATAGAGGAGCAACTTGAGGAGGGCGGGTTTAACCCATCCCAGGCGCGGCGGATCGCCCGCGCGTGCGGCGGCTCCCTTGACGCGGCGCTTAGCATGGCAAACGGCGGCAGCGCGCAGGAGGTATGCGACAGCGCGCTTAACATGCTGTTTTGTGCGCTGGACGCGTCGCCTTCGTTCAGCGTCCCAAAGGGCTGGACTGCCCAGGCGGGCCGCGCGGCGGCCAGGCAGGCGGTTGAGTTCATGCTCGAGTTTATGCGGCAAACGCTTGCACAGGCCGCGGCATACATTAATGGCGCTGGCACGGAAGCGGGCAAGTATGCCAAAAAGCTGAGCATTGGCCAGATAAGCCGGATAATAGACGTCCTGTGCGGCGCTAAGCGCAGGCTTGCCACCAACACGCCCGCAGGCAGCGTGTTCGGCTGGATGACTGCCGCGATAACAGAGATAGCGGTTTTGGGGGATCGGCCGTAAGGGGATGGGGACAAAAGTTTAAATCTAAGCGCCCGCATGGGCTGCGATGGTGACTTGCTGGTCACCGTTTTTATATTTCAATCCGTACAACGCAGGACGCGACGGGATTTATTATCATGCGCCTGCAATAGGTAAATTTCAACCCACGCATCCACACGGGATGCGGCGCCATGCTCCCCATGTTCCTTTTCGCATTGTACGAATTTCAATCCACGCACCCACACGGGATGCGGCTGCAAAAACCTGAAAGAATATTCGGAACGGTTCGATATAGATGCATATTGTTTCATTTTAAACTGAGTAACATGGCCGCCGGCACGGCACATCGCGCATATTTGGGCATAAATGCGGTGAGAAGCTCAGCCGTATTAAATGTCTGCTTGGCATACGCAGGGGAATGGCGTCTATAGCCCGCATCAATATACATTGTTTTCCTCTCCACGTCACTGCGCTATGGATAACCCGGTGTTTGATCGGGAGCTTCCAGTCCAATACCGCTGAAAGGCCAATTACTGACACGCGGGGATGATGCCCATAGCATCCAGCAACCATGCCAATGAATGCTCCAATCCAGAAATCCAAGTTGATTTTAGCGGTCTGCCCGCGGGTTAGTACACTATAAACCCAGCGTCTGATCAGGCGCTTCCAGTCCAGCCGTTTAAAGGCCAAACGCGCGCGGATAGCGCGTGAAAGGGAGATCGTCCACTATCAGAGGTTTGGCGTTTAAAGGCCAAACGCGCGCATGATGGCGCTAAAGGGTAATGCCTGCTATACGATCCCCACAACTACGCCCACGATTGCCGCAATGCCGATGAACACGATAGGGTGCAGCTTTTTGAGCGGCTTTATGTTGCTTAACACCAATAGCGCGGCGAACAGGCCGGTCCAGCGCCAGTCGATGGAAGCAATCAGGCTGCCGATGCCGGCAGCGGCGCCCGTAAACAGCGCAACGCTGATAACCGACCATCCGGCCGCTCCGATAAGGCCGGCAACGGCGGGCCTTATGCAGGAAAAGGTGCTCTGCACAAGCGGGCTTGAGTTGTATTTTTGCAAAAATCTAGCTATAAGCAGTATTACCAAAAATGATGGAAGCACCAGCGAAAACGTGGCGGTAAGCGCTCCGGCAACGCCCGCGGCTTCAAATCCGGCATATGTCGCCATGTTTACCCCTATAGGGCCCGGCGTGGATTCGGAAACCGCTATCATATCGGCCAGCATCTCCCGCGTAAGCCACGGGTATTTGTCCGCTATATCCATCAGGAACGGAATGGTGGCCAGGCCGCCGCCTATAGCGAAGAGCCCTATCTTGAAAAACTCGTAGAACAGCGTAAGATAGATCATGCCTTGGGGCCCTCCGTCTTGTTCTTTTTGCTGAACAGGCCCATCATAAGCCCCAGTATGCCGGCGCCTGCTACCACATACACGGGCGACGCGCCGAGAACCGCCACAATCAAAAACGCCAAAACGCCAAGCACAATGCCCAGCCAGTTTTTGATGTTCTGGCGGGCAATGCGGATTACAGCGTTTACAATCAGCGCCGCGACCGCCACGCGGATGCCGGCAAAGGCGTTCTGCACGACCTCAATATGCGCAAAGTTGGACAGCAGGGCCGCTATTATGACAATTATGACAATCGACGGCGCTACAACGCCCGCCGTTGCCACAGCAGCGCCTAAAATCCCCCGCACCCTGCTTCCCACAAACGTGGCTGTGTTCACAGCTATAACCCCGGGCGTACACTGGCCTATGGCAAAATAGTCCAAAAGCTCCTCGCGCGTCGCCCATTTGTACCTGTCCACGCATTCGCGCTCCAGCATGGGCAGCATGGCGTACCCTCCTCCGAAGGTCAGCGCGCCAATGCGCGCAAAGGCTAGAAAAAGTGTGCTCAGCTTAGTCATAAATACCTCATATTGCCGCTGTTTTGCATCTTGCCTCATCAATGGAGCGAATGAAAACCGTTTTTTTAAATACGATACAGGCCAGCGGTAATTCCCCGTTTTCACGGCACAAATGGGGATTTCCCGCGCAGTCAAGCATTGGATCAGCAGAGATAGCGCGGCGCGCGGTATGTACTTAAGCAAAAGCGGGTATCACCGCAATCGCTTTGCTTTAAAATGCCGGAATATAATCAAATCAGCCCCGCCCGTTCAGCGCCTTTCCTCCATACCGGTTTATCGCGTATATCAGAGGCATGCCAAAGCCGTAACAGGCAATGCACTGGCCAGCGCCCACATAGAGAGCGCATACCCAGTAGTCAGCCCACCCATATGCATAGCAAAAAACCGCGCCCAAGACCAGGGCGTTTATAACGACCGCAGGCAGGGGCGCAAGCCACTTGCTTACGCCGCGCCTGCCCATTAGATATACAACGTAAGCCGCAAGCAAGGACGCAAAGCTGCCGAATATCACGTCCACCGGTATCGCGCCGGAGATGAGGTTGCCAATAAGGCAGCCCATAAACAGGCCAGGCACTGCCGAAGGCATGAAATACGGAAGCACGCACATGGCCTCGGACAGCCGGACCTGCATCAATCCGCTGCTAAACGGTATTACAAATGTAAGGGCGGCGTACAGCGCCGCGATCAGCGCGCTGCGCACCATCCACGCGGTTTTGTAAATCATCGGGGTTTTCAGAGACCGTGCGCCTTATTATTTTGACGCGAGAAAATCGTTGATCTTGTTGACCAAGACGTTAACATCTATGCCGTGTACCGAGCAGGCCTGCTCCAGGTTTTCGCCCGAAGCCATTGCGCAGCCAAGGCAGTGCATGCCCGCATCCATCAGTATATCGGCAATGCCGGCGTCGGTCATGAGGATTTGCTGTATTGTCATTTCCTTGTTGATCATGTAAAAGTTCCTCCGCAGTATTTTAATTTGGTAATCCTGGTCTTATTGTACCCAGTTTTCACAGGCTGTCAAGTCAAACCAGGGACGCTTTTTATTTTTGCATTTCAAACAGGGCGCAGCCGTTTGCAAGCGTTTTTTCAGCAACTCTTTCGGCGTCCATGCCCCTAATCAGGGCAAGGCGTTCGGCTACGTATTTAACCAGCGACGGATCGTTGCGCCGGCCGCGAAACGGCATGGGCGTCATATACGGGCAGTCGGTCTCTATCACTATGCGGTCCATGGGCAGGCGGGCGGCCGTTTCCACCTGCCTTACGGCGTTTGCAAACGTAAGCGCGCCGCCAAACGCGATGTACAGGCCCATATTCAGGCATTCGCGGGCAGTTTCGTAGCTGCCGGAAAAGCAGTGCATCACGCCCTTTAGCCCCTTCCGGTGCGCCCTCAGTATATCCATGCAGTCCTCAAACGCCTCGCGTATGTGCAGTATCACCGGCACGCCGCACTCCTGCGCCAGCTCAAGCTGGCGGGCGAACCACTTTTTCTGAATATCCCTGGGCGAAAAGTCATAGTGGTAGTCAAGGCCGATCTCGCCTATGGCCAGCACCTTTTCATGCTTAAGCTGGCCCCGTATAATATCCAGGTGCCCCTGCTCCATGCCGGCCGCCTCGTGCGGGTGCGTGCCGACAGCCGCGTATATGAATGGGTATTTCTCGGCTAAGGCGATTACCCCATAGGTCTCGTTCACGTCGCAGGCCACGTCCATCACAAGCTCGACCCCGCTGTCAGGCAGGGACGGGATAAGTGCATCCCTGTCAGCGTCGAACTTTTTGTCCGTAAGGTGCGCGTGCGTATCAAAAAGCCTCATATCCTCACCCCGTGTCATTTTTTGCTGTTAACATATAAGAGTATAGCGTTTCTAAGCAGCGTTTACAAGGCATTGCCGCCTACTCGCCTTCGGCGCCGCATTGCGCTTGATCAGCGCAGCCGCATGGGGCTCTGCC
>CAYSKA010000027.1:2878-13111 GCA_964431505.1 uncultured Oscillospiraceae bacterium | reverse complement strand
GCCACCGGATTTACAAGAAATGTTTACATTTAAGACCAAGTTTCATACCTTGTTTTCCAGTTATACCCTCAGAAGACCTCCACGAGTCGGATTTATGGCTAGTTCAAGGCCTATGGGCGCAGGACTGTTCAGCGCTATTTCAAGCGGCGAGAACATAGAAATGGCCCAAATCCGGCCCTTAAGGCGTGTTTACCCTTGTCAACTGAGGGTAGTCCCGTTGACGCTACAATAGCCCGTTCAATGCCCCAATAAATTATAACTTAATTTATCTGCTAGCGCCCCGCCTCTTTTATGCAGCAATTACGCCCTTGTTTTGAACTTTTGCTCCCCTTTTTGGCCTGATATACTTATCACGCTGAGGAACTGCGCCAAACGGTACGCCGCTATCCGTACTGATTGGAAACGGTTCCCTTCTGCCGGGCAAAGCAGGGAATTTTGCTGAAGCTTAAGGCGGTACGCACACGGGCACCAGCCACATTGCCTGAGCGCACCGCCTTATTTTTACTGCCCGAAAAATCCGGGCCGTCCGCCTAAAACGGGCATGCGCCTTTGACTAAGGCGCGGGAAAGGAGCGTTATTGATGAATTTGATGAGCAGGATGTTCGGAGCGTCCAGAGAAGGGCGCTCCAAGGATGAGCCGCACGAAGGTACGGCTTGCGTGGAGCTTATGGATGCGGCCGCCGCAATAGGCATGGATATACTCAGCCGAGCGGCCGGGGAGCTGGGAGTTTCGCCAGAGGAGGCGGCCGCGATTATGGGCGCGGAGGGAGGAGTCGCCTCGAGCATAGAGACGATAAGCGCACGCGCGGCCCAAGCGCTGGCGGGCATGCAGAATTCGGGAGAGCTAAAGCTGCCTGTAGAGGCTTACTTAAAGGACCCCGCGTTTGCAAATATGCTTAAAGAGATGCCGTGCAGGGCGGCCGTACGGCTGTATGACGCAACAAGCGCAGCAAACGCCGCCGGCGAGCGGATGAACGGGGCATTGGATGTGATAGAAAAGATCAAGGCCAGACAGTCCCTGCCAAGCTCCATGCGGCCATCCGCGCCGGTTTCGGGGGAAAGGGATTATGCCGGCATGTCCGGCGCCCAGTTCAGGCGGCTGAAGGAGCTGTTCAGAAAATCCGCGGCGGACGGAAACCGCGTAAGTCTGTAACCATCGACAGTTGTTTTATGAAGAAAGGAAGAAATCATTATGACCAATACCACTCTAAATACAGCTTCAACTACAGGCCTCAACAAGAGCTTTTATGACAGGCAGCTCCTCGAAAGCGCCAAAACGCGCTTTATACACGCAAAGTTTGGCCAGAAACGGTCAATTCCGAGAAATAGCGGAAAGCATGTGGAGTTTCGCCGCTGGAACCTGTTTAACCCCAACGTTGAGGCTAACGCCCTTGAAGAAGGGGTAACGCCCCAGGGGCAATCCCTGTCCCAGAGCAGCGTTGAAGCCGAGGTTAAGCAATACGGCGCCTTTGTTGAGGTAAGCGACCTTCTGGATATGACGGGGTACGACCAGGTGATTGCGGATACGACGGAGCTTTTGGGCGAACAGCTTGGCACGGTTGTAGAATGGGTGGCCCGCGACGCCATATGCGCTGGCAACAACGTACAGTATGCAAACGGCAAGACCGCGAGGATACAGCTTCAAGCAAGCGACAAGCTCACTGTGGATGAAATAAGAAAGGCAGTGCGCACGCTTAAGCGCGCAAAGGCGCGCCCCTTCTGCGAAGACGGCAGGAAGCCGCACTTCATATGCATTTGCTCTCCGGAGGCGACCTATGATCTTCAAAGCGACCAGCTTTGGCAGGACGTTTCAAAATATAGCAATGCCGAGCAGATATATTCCGGCGAGATAGGCAGGCTTTTCGGAGTGGTATTCGTGGAGAGCACCGAGGCCAAGGCATTTAGGCAAAGCGTGAGGAACCAGGTTAAAAACTCAACTACGTCTTCTACTTCCTTTATATTGAAAAACCCGCCGTCGGACATGGAAAGGACGTATTTATCCACGCCTTCGAACAAAATCAAGATAGGCTCGTCCGAATATACGCTCGCTTCAAGCAATCCGTTCACTTCCGACACCAACACGGTGCGGCTCTTAGCAAGCGCTACGCTTGCCGCAGACGCCGAAGTATACAGTGAGGACGCGGGAGCGGTAAATACCTCGGACTATACTGCCGTGGATGTTCATGCGACGCTTTTGTTTGGCAAGGATGCGTATGGGATTATAGACGTCGAGGGGCGCGGCGCGCTTCAGACGATAATAAAGCCCCATGGGTCGGCCGGTACCTCCGATCCCCTTAACCAGCGCGCCACCGTAGGAGCTAAGGTTTCCGCATACACGGCTACGATTCTAAACGAGCTGTGGCTCCTGAGAATTGAGCATGGGGCGAGCAACTGACAGAGCCGCGCCCGCTAAAGCTTTCGGGCAGACGCTTTACAAAAGGGGCGGCCGTCAAGGGCTGTCCCTACATTTCGGCCCTTTGGCCATCAGGAGGCAATAATGGCTTATAGTTATATTATTAAAAGGAAGAAAAGGCTTCCATATTTATTGAATGCCGACAGCGCTGCTGAGAATCATATGGCATTGGGTACAAAAGCTGACAAAGGCGGCGGCCGTTCCTACTGGGACGCCAAAAACCAGTCGGGCGGTCCAACGCCTAAGGGGCGGGAGTATGCGGCCAATCAATACGGCCAGGGCGCCGCCGCTTCCTCAGCAGGCGTGCAAACGGTCCAAATTGGCACAAACGCTCTCGAAAGCTATTATGGGGCGCTTTTGGAGCTGTTTTCCACACCAGGCGTAACGGTGCCCACGCCATCGTATGACGAGCTTGGCGAAACCTTTGAGTCGATCATGCGCCCCGGCGTAGATACCGCTATTGAGAATCGATATGAAGCGGGCGCGCGGAATATTGCCGAGCTAGAGGCGGACGCATATTCCCGCGGCATGGGAAGCTCATCGTTTGTATCATCCATGAACGCCCGGGAGCAGGACGACGTCCAGTCGGATATCGCGGCTATTGAGGCGCAATATGCCGCCGCCATTGCCGAGCAGCTATATAAGGCGATGAACACATACAATGAAATGAATCTGCAGGCCCAGATGTTTAACGCTCAGATGCGTCAAAACGCGCAGAGCTCAGCAGCTTCCCATGCGCTTGACATGTATGGTATGCGCAATTCGCAATCCGGAGGAGGCAGGCGGCAAGGGACCTCCGGCCTGGCCGAAAGCCCCTATTCAGGGCTAAGCCTGCCGGAGTGCGAAAACTATATAGAATCGCTTTCCCAAAGCGAACGCAGCTCCCTTTTTTCCGGCTCCACCCAATACTGGAGGTCCAGAAGAAATGAGATCATTAACAGCCTTGGGGCCGAGGCGTACGGGCGCCTCAGGAACAGGTATCAAAGAGCCGGCGCGCACGGCTCTGCAGGCGCGCGCGGCGGAACATCGGGCGGAGGGCATACGGCATGGCAGCTGAACTGACGCTTGAGAAGCGATTTAACGTTAAGCTGGATATCAAGCGCTCAGCCTCAAACCGCGAATTCGAGGTTGTAGAAGGCGACACGGGCAATGTAATTGATATCGCGCTGACCGACAACGGCAGCTGTGTCGACATGACCGGTTACAGGGTTATGGCAGTGTTCTCAAAGTCCGACGGAACCTCATGCCAGGACAGCGAAAACGGTACGGTATTGATTGAAGGAAACAGGGCCACTATCCCCCTGTTTCCTTCTTCGTTTTCTCCAGGCATGGTGGAGTGCGAACTGCAGATATACTCTGGCGCAAACGGGGATACCCTGGTCACCAGCGCTAAGTTCAATTTTAAATGCAGGCGTGGAATACTCAATCAGGATACAATCCAGTCCACCGGCGAGCTTCCAATACTGATTCAGCTTGTCGACGAGGTTGAGCAGCTAAGCGAAGCCGTAGCCACGGCAGAGGAAGCGAGGGAAACCGCTGAGAACCTGAGAAGATCGGGCGAAATAGAGCGTATAAACAACGAGGCCGTCAGACAGTCCAACGAGGTTTCCCGCCTGGCGGCTGAAACAGCGCGTGAAAACAATGAACAGATGCGCCAGATAAGCGTTGAGGAGGCGCTTGCCGCCATAGAAGGCGCGATTGGCGACGCGGCGCGGCGGATAGAGTTCACAACGGCCGGCAGCGTGATCCTTTGGCGTTACACCGGCGACGAGGACTGGCAAACCCTTATAGACCTTTCCGAGCACAGTCTATCCATTGGCGCTGTACAAAACGCGGGGGAAGCGCTGGACAGCGGGATCTACACCTGTGAAGGCGGCATCCTCGCTGTGAGCAGGACCGATAACGCATCACAAGGCGTTAATGCGAGCGAACTGACCCAGTTTCTTGTGCCGCATGGCCATGACTCCCCCGCCTACCGTATTGGCGGGTCCCAAGGACAGGGCGGTGTTTCATGGTCGGATTGGGGAAAGCTGCTAGCGCTGAACCTTCCCTCGGCGCCAGCGGATGAGACCGCGCTTACTGGATATTCAAAGGCGCAATGCGACATGCGGTTTGCCGCCGCGGCGTATAGGAAGGTTTATCAAGGCTCCACAGCTTCAATAGCGGACGCGCAGGAGGGAAGCAAGCTTCAAAGCCTTAAGCTGCAAGGGTATTCCTATATACAGGTGTCGGGGGGAAAGTATCAAACGCCCGGCAACATAGGCGAGCTTATAACGTCAACGCCCAGCAGGATCATCGTTTCCTCCAATGGCGCTGACCTCGAATATAGCCTGCCCGCTCCTGCAGCCTTAAATGGGATAAGAGATGATGTAAGGGATGAATACGACGTCTTGACAGGATTGCGCATAAGGCATACTGTGGCCGTTTCGCTCAGGGGCAGTGAAACAGGCTGGATGTATGCCGGAGGCGCGTTTGTACTGCCCATGAGCGGCTACAAGGGGGATTCGGGCAAGCTTAGCCTGCTATGCACCCATTACAGGCATATGCCGTGGACTGAGCTGAGCTCGCTTATTCAGTCCGGCTCCATAACCGCAGCCGCATTTGACTCAAACAGCTATCTCAGGATAGCTGATTCCGTAAATTTCAGCGGGCAGGGCGATCTCGCCGCGTTTAAAAGCTATCTGGGCCAGCAGTACTCCATGGGAACTCCAGTTAAGATTCTGGTGCGGATGAACAGCTCCGTATCCACACCTGGCACAGGCATAAACCCGGGGGCAATGCCGGATTCGCCTTCCATCACCACTGATTCCGCTGCATATATCGAAGTACGCTATATGAGGGATATCGCAAAAGCGCTGGCGGCAATCGAAACCGCGCTAACAGCCGGATGAAAAGCCCCTTTAGGCTAAAGCGCCGCGATTGAGCGGCAAAGAATACAACAATTATCCCCCTTTGGGCGCCGGAGACGGGCGATGCCGTTTCCGGCGCTTTAATCATTACTAAAAATTATTTGGAGGCGATATTATGTCGATTATAGACAAATTTATTGATTATTTAAAGGCTCAGGTGGGCAGCGTCTATGTTTGGGGCGGCCAGGGCGAGCCTGTAAGCGAGGAGTTCATAAAAAAACACGAAACCAGCGAGCGAAACGCCGAAAGGGCGCTGGCATTTTACCGCAAGCGCGTCGAGGAGGGGGGCTTAGACCTCGTGGCTTACGACTGCTCGGGGCTGATAATGAAATTCATGCTCGATGAGGGACTCCTGCCTTACGATATGTCGAGCAGGGGCATTTACTCGGTGTGCGCTAAAATAGACAGGCCAAGCCTGATTCGCGGTGATCTCGTGTTCAGGCACGATGGAGAGCGCATTTACCACGTTGGGGTATATATCGGCGGCGGAAGGGTAATTGAAAGCAAGGGCAGGGACTATGGCGTGATCGAGACCGGCATTGATAGATGGGGTACGGGCTATTGGAACCGCTTCGGGCGGCTTCAGCTCGCCTGCGGCGGACGCGACCTTGAGCTTTTTACCCCACGCATGAAGGGCAACGATGTGGCGCTGATGCAGGAACAGCTTATGTCGCTGGGTTATGATCTTGGAAAATGGGGGGCTGACGGCATATTCGGCCCAAAGACGGACGAAGCCGTGAGGATTTTCAAGGCCCGCGCGTCGAAAATAGCGCCTGACGGCAGATGCGACGCTGTGATGAGACAGCTCATAGGCATGGAGGAATGAACCTTTGGCGCAGCGCAGGCCTAAGGCCCGGGAACCGCTTATATATAAAACCGGTTCCCGGGCCTTTCATATAATATTATTTTTTGGAGGTTATAACTGATGTACAGGATTATCGAATGGTTAAAGGCCGCGGCCTCAGTGCTTGGCGGAGCGGCCGCTTATATATGGGGTCCGGCGGACGCGTTGATAATAACGCTTGTGTGCCTTGCCGTGTTTGATTACATAACTGGCGTTGCAAAGGCCGCTATACGCAGGGAGCTGTCAAGCGGCGTGGGATTCAAGGGGCTGATGAAAAAGGTTACTATATTCGTCCTTGTGGGCCTTGCGGCGCTTGTGGACAGGATAGTCCCGGCTGCAAACGGCGCGGTGCGGTCCGCCGTAATAATGTTTTATATTATGAACGAAGGGCTCAGCATACTTGAGAATGCGGGCGGCATGGGCCTTCCCCTGCCGGAAAAGCTGAGTGACGCGCTAAGAAAGCTGCATAATGGTGATAACGAATGATGCAGGCCTTTATGAGCTGGATTTCAAGCCGGTTCCCGCGCCGTCTTTCCCTGCTGGCCGGTATTTTCTTTTTTTACGGCCAGTGTCAGCCACGACTATGACCGCCGACGCGAGAACCATGGCGCAGCCAAGCCCCTTTATAGCACCCACCGTTTCACCATAGACTATTACGCCCATAACCGTAGCCATAACGGGCTCCAGAGCGTTGAGCATAGCGGCGTTTCCAGAACCAAGAATCCTTATGCCGTAAAGCAGCAGCCTGAGGCCTATGAGATAGCCCAGCAGCCCGTCGAGCGCCAGCACCAGCCATAAAAACCATGTAGATGGCGCCGCAAGTCTTCCTGTGGCTAGCGCGGCTAAAAAGCCCATCAGCGACGCCGCGCCGGTTATGTAGATTGACGACACGGACGAGCTTATATTCTTATAGGGGCCATGCCTGCCAAGTATAAAGTATGCGGCATAAGTAAAGGCGGACAGTATCGCCAGAAGCGGACCCGCCGCGTTTTTCGCTCCGCTGAAGCCCGATACCAAGTATATGCCGGCAAGGGCGGCCGCCACGGCCAGGCCCTTTAGGACTGAAAAGCGTTCCTTAAAAAACAGCGATGCTGTTGAGCAGGCTATTACCGGATAGCAAAAATGCAGCACTATCACCGACCCTGGCTCCATATAAAGGTACGCGTATGAGATAAGAAGCAGCGTTGCCATAAGGCTTCCGCCTCCGCCCAAAGCCATGCTCAACGCCTGTGCGCGATTTACGCGAAGCGAATTGGCCGTTCCCTTTTTTGAGCTTACAGCGGCTCCCAGCAGGGCAAAAAGGCATCCAAACAGCATACAGAAGGCTACCACGCTTTCATTTGGCATGGCAAAGGAGGGGTTAGCCGTAATTGACGACGGAGCAAAAATGCGGGCGGCAAACTCGGAGGGAACTCCGCCCTTTAAGGCAATGTTGGTGAGCATAGGGGTAATTCCATAGCATAGGGAGGCGAGGACAACCGCCAATACCCCTTTTAACCTGGCCCTGTCCATAAAGCCGCCCCCTAAGCCAATTATTTCGAAAAAGTATAACATGATTTGGGCGCTGCCGCAATGGCCCCCATAATACCCGATTCATACAAACCAGCTATACACAAGATTTTCAGGAGGTACAGAAGGATGAAATACATAGATGAGTCTCAGCTAAACTGCCTATTTGGCGACATAGGAGAGCAGCTTAGGTCGCAACCAAGGATTACCGTAATAATCGCCCCCGAAGCCGGAGCCAATTGCCCATGGGAAGGAGGAATCAACGGTCATTTTTTCAGGATACGAAGAGGCGTTCCCGTCGAAGTGCCTGCGAGCCTGGCAAAACTGATAGAGTCAAACGAACGGGTTTCCATTCTCAGCGTGGAAAATGTAAAGGATTACCGTTCGCTTCCGGGCAAACGCCTGACGGTGTAACGGAGGTGCAAAATGACGCTCAACGATATTCTTGTATCAGCACTGGCCCAGCTTGACAGGGGGCACGACGCGCAGACGCTGGATGCGTGGAGGGAAAAGCTTACCCAGTTTGCCAACGACGCGCTGATAGACCTGTCATATGCATTTAAGCCCTTGCGCACCGAAATTACGGACGCCAGCATTGGCATAATAGATACGAATTCGCTTTCAAGGGAATTTGTTAAAGCTGTGTGCGTCCGTATCGGCGATTCGATTATAGGGTTTTCCGATGCGTTTCAGGGTGAATACATATCCGTGGACGCTAACGGCCCCGTGGAGCTGACCTATCAGTATGTTCCAAAGCTTCTCAGTTCCCCCGCGGACGTGCCGGAGCTTCCGGAGCGCCTGCACAGCCTTATGGTAACCTATACGGTTGCGCGCGAACGTATGAGCGGGGACGTGTCCACTCAAAAGGGCTCAACCCCATATATGCAGCTGTATGAACAGGGAAAGCGCGCCGCACGGTATGGAAGCGGCCTGCCCGGCGGCTACAGCATTATAAACAGGTGGTGATCCCATGCCTATTAAGCTATATAGAATAAGCGGCTTCAAGGGCATAGACCAGTCGTGCGACCAAAACGCGCTTGATCCTGGGAGCTCTCCTGACGCGTGCAATATGGATACCAGCGACGGCGGCCTTAGCGTTTCAAGCGGTTTTGTAAAGGCTATCAACACACCCGTCCCCTGCGCTGACGGTATAGGCTTTATGCATATATTCAACCGCTCTGAGGGCGAGCAGTTCATAGTTATGGCAAAACGGAAGGTGTATGCCTACAGGAACGGCAGCTGGGGCCTGATCCATACGTATGAGGCAAACGTCAATAATAGCTTTTCATGCGAGGAAGCACAGATAGACGGCGTCGATTGTCTAATAATCGGCTGCGGGGAAGCCCAGCTTATCAAGTACGACGGGGTGCAGGCGTCCGTGTTTGGAAGCGCTGAAGGGCTTTCCGATATTCACGTCAAATATCTGGCCATGTACATGGGCAGGCTGTTCAGCGCGGGCGACCCTCAGCACCCGAACAGGCTTTACTGGTCGCAGCTGCCTGGCAGCGGCAGGACCATAGAGGATTGGGGGCCGGTTCCATCATCGCCAAACGTTGAAGGCGGGCACGCCGAGATAGGCGATACATGCGGCGATCCCATCGCGGCCATAGCCGCTATGAGCAACCAGCTATTGATATTCAAGCGCAACAGCCTTTACAGGCTGATAGGCGACAGGCCCAGCAACTTTACAATAGAACGAATCGAAGCGCAGATCGAGCCTATGGCGCACACCTCCCTGGCCAGGCGCGGGAACGCCGCGTATTATATGACGGATGCGGGACTATATGTATTCAACGGCGTAACGGCGTACCTGTCGCCGGATGCAAAAGGGATCAGGCATATACTCAAAAACGCCACCTCAGCCGACTGCCGCGCGGCCATTGCACGGGACATGCTGTTTTTTGCTTTGAAGGATGCGTCCGGCGAAAGCTTCATTATTGAGTACGACCTCAATAGGCGCACGTATATGCTGCGCAAAGGCTTTGACGTCAGCCACCTGTGCGCATTGGACGGCGCGCTGTATATGATTAACGGCAAAAAATATGTGTATAGGTTGGGCGAGGGCGATTCCTACGA
Source organism: uncultured Oscillospiraceae bacterium (assembly GCA_964431505.1). GTDB lineage: Bacteria > Bacillota > Clostridia > Christensenellales > CAG-138 > UMGS946. The sequence continues at coordinate 3,360 of CAYSKA010000027.1, read as the reverse complement.
TGGAACGCCAATTTCGGCCTGGTGGAGCACTCCGCTGACCGATCTTGGAGATAAGGGCTGCATAAAGCAGCTGAGGCGCCTGTATATGAGGGGAAGCGCTAAGGCCGAGGCCGCGGTGCTTTTGGACGCGCTTATAGGTGATAATACCTCCACACACAGGATGTTATTGCCTCCCTCTGAAAGGAGGGTGCTTGAAGTCCCCTTTAACAACGAAGGACGCACGTTTTCCCTGGTTTTTTACAACGAAGGCGGCGGACGCTTTTCCCTAAACGGGGGGGTTGAGCTGGAGCTTGCACTTAGAAGGAGGACCGAGTGATGGGACTGGACATGAGGGCCTTATATTACATTGCCCTTAGCAGTAAAAGAACCGCTGACATAGAGCTTTTCGATGAGGACGAAAAGGCAAATGAAAACATGCTGAACCAGAACTTCAACATTATATCAAAGAAGATATATGACTTCGAGGCCAGGCTGAACTCTCT
>CAYSKA010000027.1:0-2868 GCA_964431505.1 uncultured Oscillospiraceae bacterium | reverse complement strand
GAACTCTCTTGAGGATAAGAAGCGCTCCTGATAAATCTATTTAGTATTTTTTGCTGAAAAACGGGCCTGCACCGGCACGTTTTTCAGCAAATACGCATATACTTGAAGTGCGATAATAGGGTTTTACGGGAGGTAACTATGAAGGTCGAGCAATTCATCGCTTTGAGAGGAAAAGGCGGAAACGGCACCGCGCGTATCTCATCGGACGAAAAAAGTACTGAAATTGAACTGGTAATGCGCTCAAAGTCCGCACAGCCGCTGACGGCTTATCTTGTAACCGACCGTGGAACAGTTGCGGTTCCCCTGGCCAATAACAGGCATGGGGTGACTAGGTGCGGTTCTGATATAAGGGCTGTGCTTATTGCCTGCGACGAAGGCGGGAATCCAAGCTTTTTACTGGCGGGCACGGCAAGGGGAGCGCACGTCAACATAGAGGAAGCCATGAGGGATATACGAATGCGCAGTTCAATGCGCCCTAGGGCCGACATCGGCAAATCAAGCGCTTGCGTTGTGCCGGCAGGCCCAAAAGCAGCCAATCTTTCTTTTCAGAGGCGGGCCGCGGACAGCGCCGGCAGGACAACCGAGGCATCGCCCTCCGGAGCGAGGCGTGCGCCTGTCAGCGGCAGCGGGGCTAAGCAGAACGTGCCTGCGAAAACCGCCACTGAAGGCCCCGTTTCATCCGCGTCTAAGGATACGGGCGGCCGTAGCGCAAACGCAAAGGAAACGGCAACGGTCAGATCGCCTGGAAAGGCCGTGGAGTATGAAACCCTAAACGCCAATTCCCGCACTGCACAGGGCGGCAGCGCACTAAAAAACCCCTCAACAGACAATACGAATCAAAAAAACGTCCAAAGCCCACGTCAGAGCGCCGAGGCCAAGGCGGTTGCCGCTTCATCAAGCGGGCCAAACGTTTCAAACCCTGCCGTAAGCCGCAGCAAAAACAGCTCTATAAGCCCCTCCGGCCAAAGCGCCCAAACGCAGGCAACGAGGCCTGCTGAGCCTTTAACGGAGCCAAGGCGATCCGACAACGCGCCCAACCCCCATACCGCTTCAGGCGCAAAACCCACAAACAGCGGACCATCGGACAGCGGGTGCGGGGATAACGTTCGTCATGCAAACGCGCGGACAAACGCGCCCCGTCAAGCGCCCCAACCGGCCGCGCTTCATCCGGACCAAAGGGGTTCTAGGAGCCAAATTGAATCGGCGCATAACGAATGCGGCAACAGGCAGTCCGGCGAATCCTCAATTCTAAACGATATACTCAAGCGCGCTGATATCCTGTTTCATACCCCTGTTCAGCCTTCAAAGACGGGTATTAACAAGAGGGATATTCCGCGCCCCGCAGCTTCCAGCGGGATTCGCGAGGAGATTCACGTGTATAACCCCTTCCCCGACGCATTCCCGCGCTCAGTATGGAAAAGGGTGGTGTACCCGGGAACCTCACGGTATTATCTTGAGGGCGAGGTCGTAAAGGATGGGGCAAGATATTTGATCCACGCCCTGCCAGGGGAATATGGAGCGGCGATGCAGCGCGGCAATGGATTCTCCAGATTTATGAGATCGGCCGATGGAACCGGATATTGGCTTCGCATAAGAAGAATATAAAGCTTTAACAGAGGCTGGCCTGTAAACAAAGCTATATACCAAACAATTATATTTTTTAAGTTAAAATAGTGAGAAAATTAACCGTTGCGCTGTGGACAAAGCTTGTCCGGAATGCTAGAATATATATACGATTATATGACGGGGGTCCCGCTTGCCCGCTAAGGGCGCTGGATAAAAGCTTAATAGGATCGGATTAGGTTCGCCCATGGCAATGTTTCTTGGTTTTGTTATGTCAAAACCCCACTGATTTGAATACTGTTTAGGAGAGAGCAATTATGGAAACCATACTGATAAAAAACAGCGGTGATGACATGAAAAGAAACATAGGCCCAATTATGCGCAACAGAAAGGACCCTGTTCTGAGGGTTCGGCCTAAAATCGCCCAGATACGCGACCTTAAACCCGTTCATCCGGACGTACGCGCTATGCTTGACTCTACGCGAAATATAACGTACGACACAAAGAGGGTTCAGGCGTTCTGCGACAGCCTCTGCCACAAGCTGTATACCGAGCATTTCGACGGCAAATAATTAACATAGCTCAGGACGATAAATTATGTACTTTGACAATGCGTTTACGGTTTTTGCCGGTCCAAACGGCGGCGGCAAATCGTCGCTGGTTTATTCGCTGTGGAGGGATAACCCCTCAGCGCCGTATGTATGCGCCGACTCAATAGCCAAGGAAGAGCCGATTTGCGGTATTGAAAACAGCGACCAGAGAAACCTCCGAGCTATGGTAAAGGCACAGGAAATCGTAAGCGACCGCCTCTCAAAGCGCCTATCCGTGGCCTATGAAACCGTGCTGTCCTCGGATTATAAATGGGATCTGTTTGAGCTTGCCAAAAGAAATGGAATGCCCATTTACGCTTATTACGTTACCACATGCGATCCGTCAATAAACGTGCGCCGCGTCAAACGCCGCGTCCTTGAGGGCGGCCATGATGTTCCTGAAGACAAAATTATATCAAGATACCATCGTTCGCATGCCAATTTGGGCAGGCTGCTGATGCTGTGCAGTTCAGCCTATGTGTTTGACAGCTCCGAAGAAAACGAACCGCCAGCACTGGTTTTATATAAAACCAGCGATACGCTGCTGTTTCGCGAGGAGCTTGCCAAGAACTACTTATGGCTATCAGGGCTTCGCGATAGCTGGGTTAGAGACGGACTGTTTATCATTGACCAATACTGCGACAACCTTTAAGCTGCAAGATATAGTTAGTCTATGTTCAAAACTCCGGATATTGGTTTCAGGAGTTTTTTTAAG
>CAYSKA010000026.1:0-13458 GCA_964431505.1 uncultured Oscillospiraceae bacterium | reverse complement strand
CTGCTCAAAAAGGCGGCCGGATTGGATATACAAATGATATGCCCGCTTCACGGCCCGGTTCACAGGAAAAATACCGGCTGGTTTATTGATAAGTATATAAAGTGGTCGACATACGGGCCTGAAGAGAACGCGGTAATGATCGCATACGCCTCTGTATATGGGAACACCGAAAACGCCGCCTCCATATTGGCTGGCAAGCTGGCCGACAGGGGTGTCCGCAACATTCAGATGTATGATGTATCCGCAACGCACCCGTCCGTTATCGTTTCCGAAGCCTTTCGGTGCAGCCATCTGGTGTTTGCCTCCACAACCTATAACGCCGGCATATTCTGCAACATGGAGACGGTTATAAACGACCTGACAGCTCACAATATACAAAACCGCACCGTCGCGCTGATTGAAAACGGCACTTGGGCCGCAACCTCCGGCGGGCTTATGCGCCAGCAGCTGGAAAAATGCAGAAATATGAATATTCTCGAAAATATGGTAAGCTTGAAGTCGTCGCTTAAAACCCATCAGCTTGAAGAGATGGATGCGCTTGCGGATTCCATCTATGAAAGCATGCCCAAAGAAAGGCAGATCACGCATAACGATACCATGGTAGAACCGGACGCCATGTTCAAGATAGAGTATGGCCTGTTCGTTCTCACCGCTAGAATCAGGGGCAGGGACAACGGCTGTATCATAAACACCGTAACGCAGGTAACCGATTCGCCCAAGCGCATCTCGATTTGTGTAAACAAGGCCAATCTTACGCACGACATGATATTGGAGTCAGGTTTATTTAACGTTTCAGTCCTTACGGCTGATACGCGCTTTATGGCGTTTGAGCATTTCGGGTTTCAGAGCGGGCGCGATGTGGATAAATTCGACGCAGCCGGAAAAATCGACCGTGCAGAAAATGACCTCGCGTATATCGATAGGTATACAAACGCCTTTATATCAGCCAAGGTTGTTAATGCCTATGACTACGCAACGCATACCCTGTTTGTGGCGGAAGTTACGGAGGCAAGGGTTTTATCCAACACCCCGTCGCTTACATATGGATATTACCTTGACAATATAAAACCAAAGCCCCACACCCTTGGCCAGGGTAAAAAGGGCTATGTCTGCAAAATATGCGGTTATGTTTACGAAGGCGGCGAACTGCCTGAAAACTTTATATGCCCCCTTTGCAAACATGGCGCCGAGGATTTTGAAAGGCTGGACTAAGCCATAAGGCTTTCAGCAACACCCCTGCGTAGCGGTGTTTTTAGCAAAAGGCTTACAATGGGAATCTATGAAAAACCATAGATATTATTACAGCAAACGAAAGGAGTTAGAATTTTGGAGCAAAAATTTTATATCTGTGAGCACTGCGGCAATGTAGTGACCTTTATGTCCAATAAGGGCGTTTTGGTTATGTGCTGCGGCCAGGGGATGAAGGAGCTTATACCTGGCACGACCGATGCATCGGCTGAAAAGCACGTTCCGATCGTCTCCATGGATGGCAATAAGGTTACGGTTTCAGTTGGATCCGCCGCACACCCCATGGTTCAGGAACATTACATTGAATGGATCATGCTTGAAACCACACAGGGCAGCCAGGTAAAATGGCTGAAACCTGGCAGCGAGCCAAGGTCGGACTTTATGGTATGCTGCGGCGATGAAATTACGGCCGCTTACGCATACTGCAATCTACACAGCCTATGGAAATCAAACAGGGAGGACTAATTAAGATGAAATACGTGTGCGACATCTGCGGATGGGTATATGACGAAGAGCTGGGCGATCCGGACAATGGCATCGCCCCGGGCACAAGCTTTGAGGACCTGCCGGACGGTTTTGAATGTCCGCTTTGCGGAGTTGGCAAGGATCAGTTTTCTAAGGCGGATTAAGCTCCCGGAAATATGAACGGAAATCCTTCAGGGCGGAGGGTTTTGATACGCTCCGCCTGTTATTATTGGTTACGCTGAACGAACCTGCCCCTGTATCCCTTAGCCTTACAGGCAATTTGCCGGCGTTTGGGTGTAAAAACCTTTGATCACGCCACTTGGCGCCTGCATATTCGCCTATAGTGCGCGCGTGTAATTGACTTGCCGGTTTTCAGTATCATTTAAGCGGCTTAAGCAGTTGTCCAGGGATGTAAAACATAACGTACGTTCGGGTTCTTAGGCAGGCTTGGGCGCAAAGAGCAATGCGTTTGCAACAAATCAGACGCTATGCAATTTAAAAGATATATTTTTATCTTTAAAGCTATCTATGGTATCATATAGATGCCGAACTGAAAGGATTCTGACAGCAAGGCGTTACATTCCGTATATCTGACGCCAAAACACGTTTAGGCGGAAGCTATCCTATAACGATTGTATTTTAGTATAGCTGTACCGTTTTGGCGCAGCTGTATTTTTCTTTATAAAAGTGAGGAGGCGGTATTGATGGCGACAAGGGTGGCGGTAATTGGAATTATAGTGGAAAATCCTGACTCAGTTGAGAAGCTCAACGGTATTTTGCACGAATACAGCGACTGCATCATAGGCAGGATGGGCATTCCCTACAGGGAGAAATCCATAAGCATAATAAGCGTAGCGGTGGACGCGTCTCAAGACTCGATCAGCGCGCTTTCGGGCAGGATAGGCAGGCTCGGCGGCGTAAGCGCAAAAACGGCCTACTCAAACTTTGGAAGCGGAGGATAGCAATGAAAAATATCATTGACAGGCTGAAAACGGAAAGAATGCTTTCTCATGACGGGTTTAAGGCGCTTTTGTCATACTTAGACGCCGAGGCCGCCGGCTATCTTTACGAATCGGCCAGGGCGGCGCGGCACAGCGTATACGGCCGCGATGTATTTATACGCGGCTTAATCGAGTTTACAAACCACTGCAAAAACGACTGCTATTATTGCGGAATAAGGCGCAGCAATACGAATGCCCTACGCTTCAGGCTTTCCACAGATGAAATATTGAGCTGCTGCGATAAAGGCTATGGCCTTGGCTTCCGCACGTTCGTACTGCAGGGCGGCGAAGACCCCTTCTTTACCGACGAAAGGCTGTGTGAAATTATTAAGTCCATAAAATCACGCCATCAGGACTGCGCCGTCACCCTGTCCATTGGCGAAAGGAGCAGGAATAGCTATCAAACGCTGTTTAACGCCGGCGCCGACCGCTATCTGCTGCGCCATGAGACGGCAAACGGGGCGCATTACGATAGGCTTCACCCCTGCGGCATGTCCCTTGAAAACCGCATTAGATGCCTATACGACCTAAAGGAGATCGGATATCAGACAGGGTGCGGATTTATGGTCGGCTCCCCTTACCAGACCGTGGAAAATCTGATTGAGGATTTGATGTTTATCCACGACTTTCATCCCCATATGGTGGGAATAGGACCATTTATTCCACACAGGGATACGCCGTTTCATTCGCAAGCGGCCGGGACGATGGAGTTGACCCTCAGGCTTGTGGCAATAATACGCCTTATGCTGCCCGACGTCCTGCTGCCCGCCACAACCGCCCTGGGCACGATAGCTCCGCGCGGCAGGGAGCTGGGGATCATGGCGGGCGCGAATGTGGTAATGCCAAACCTGTCGCCTGTTAACGCACGTGAAAAATACCTGCTCTACGACGGCAAACTCCATACCGGCGCCGAGGCCGCCGAATCCCTGGCAATGCTGAAACAATCCATGGAAGGCATCGGATACAGCGTTGTAACCAGCCGCGGCGACCATACCCTCAGTTGATAAGAATAAACACGCCTTAAGGGCCGGATTTAGGCCATTTCTATGTTCTCATCGCTTGAAATAGCGCTGAATACTCCTCTGGCTCTTCGGCCTTGAACTGGCCACAGATCCGACTCCGCAAGGTCTTGTGAGCTTTCGCTCTCAAAGCACGTGAGGGATGAGGCGCGGCCGCGCAGGCGTAGCAGCCCTACGGAAAGCGGCCCGAACAATGTACGGCGCGGGCTGGGTGCGCGAAAACCGTGTTTACCCTTGCCAGCTGAGGGTAAGGGCAAGTAACTAAACTGACGGGGAAGCTGAGGCTGACCCATAAGAAAGGAAGAGTACTATGTATAATAAAAGATCAATGAAGGCCGAAGAGTTCATATGCCACGACGAGGTTGAGGCAACCCTGGCATACGCCGATGAGAACAAGGGCAATATCCCGCTTATAAGGGAGCTGCTTGAAAAGGCTAAGCTGAGAAACGGCCTTGACCACAGGGAAGCGTCCGTGCTGCTCGCATGCGAGGACGAGGGGATGATAAACGAGATGTGTGTACTGGCTGAGCGCATAAAAAAGGACTTTTACGGAAACCGTATTGTAATGTTTGCGCCGCTCTATCTGTCAAACTACTGCGTGAACGGCTGCGTTTACTGTCCTTATCATCTCAAGAATAAGCACATAGCAAGAAAAAAGCTGACCCAGGAGGAGGTTAAAAACGAGGTGACCGCCCTGCAGGATATGGGCCATAAGCGCCTTGCCATAGAGTCGGGCGAGGACCCCGTCAATAACCCAATAGAATATATTCTCGAATGCATTGACACGATTTACAGCATAAAGCATAAGAACGGGGCTATCAGGCGGGTAAACGTAAATATCGCCGCAACCACCGTAGAGAACTATAAAAAGCTGTGTGACGCTGGCATAGGCACTTACATACTCTTTCAGGAAACATACCATAAGGAAAGCTATGAAAGGCTGCACCCAACGGGACCAAAGCATAATTACGCATATCATACCGAGGCCATGGACAGGGCCATGGCGGGCGGGATCGACGACGTCGGACTGGGCGTGCTGTTTGGGCTTGAGCTTTACAGATATGAATTTGCCGCCCTGCTCATGCATGCCGAACATCTTGAGGCAGTGCACCGAGTGGGCCCCCATACCATAAGCGTTCCCAGAATAAAACATGCTGACGATATAGACCCCAGCGCGTTTGATAACGGAATAAGCGACGACATATTCGCAAAGCTATGCGCGCTGATACGCATAAGCGTACCGTATACGGGAATGATCATATCCACCCGCGAGAACCAGGCCGTAAGGGAAAGGGCGCTAAAACTTGGCGTTTCCCAGATAAGCGGCGCGTCCAGAACAAGCGTAGGGGGATATACCGAGGAGGTCCGCCCAACCGATACCGAGCAGTTCGACGTATCCGACCAGCGAACGCTTGACGAGGTTGTGCGCTGGCTTATGGACATTGGCTTTATCCCATCGTTTTGCACCGCATGCTATCGTGAGGGCCGCACGGGCGACAGGTTCATGAGCCTTTTAAAGAGCGGCCAGATTCAAAACTGCTGCCATCCAAACGCCCTGATCACCCTAAAGGAGTTCCTTGAGGACTACGCAAGCGCGCAAACAAGGCTGATAGGCAATAAGCTTATCGCGGATGAGCTCAAAAATATTCCTGATGAGAAGGTGAGGCACATTGTGAAGGAATATATCAGCAGGATTGAAGAGGGCAATAGGGATTTCAGGTTTTAAGGAGGCACTATGGGACTAAATGACACGCCAAAGGCAAACCGGCTTCATATAGCCTTCTTTGGAAAGCGCAATGCAGGCAAGTCAAGCGTTGTAAACGCCGTTACCGGCCAGGACATTTCAATAGTATCCGACGTCAGGGGAACGACTACCGACCCGGTTTTTAAGTCCATGGAGCTTTTGCCGCTGGGCCCCGTAGTTATCATCGACACGCCTGGCATTGACGACGAAGGCCCGGTGGGTGAAATGCGGGTGAAGAAGGCTTTGAGCATTTTAAACCAAACCGACGTCGCGGTGCTTGTCGTCGACGCCTCGGCAGGAATATCAAGGGAGGATATGGAGCTTACAGAGCGGTTCAGGGCAAAGGGAATCCCCTATATAATCGCCTACAACAAGAGCGATATCGCGCCTATGACTCCGGATGGCCAAAACGAGATAGCGCTCAGCGCAAAGGATTTGACGAACATCAGCACACTCAAGGAGCTGATCGGCCAAAGCGTAAGCCAAGAAAGCGAAGGCCGCAGGATAATTGGAGACAGGCTTTTTAAGGAGGATGTTGTCGTCCTCGTAACGCCCATAGATTCCTCGGCGCCAAAGGGCAGGATGATCCTGCCCCAGATGCAGACGATCAGGGACGTTCTTGATTCGGAGGCGATATGCGTGGCAACGCAGCCAAATCAGCTGCCTGCAGCGCTCAAGGCGCTTTCTCATACGGTGAAAATGGTGGTCACCGACAGCCAGGCCTTTTCCATAGTAAAGGACATGGTTCCCGACAGTATGATCCTCACCTCGTTTTCCATACTCTTTGCCAGGTATAAAGGGCTGCTGGAAACGGCTGTAAGAGGCGTGGTAAGACTGGAATCGCTCAATGACGGCGACAGGGTCCTGATTGCCGAGGGATGTTCCCACCACAGGCAATGCGAGGACATAGGCACGGTTAAGCTTCCAAAATGGATTGAAGCGCATACCGGCAGGAAGCTTAAATTTGAATTTGCGTCCGGAACTGAATTTCCAAGCGACCTTTCAGGATACGCCATGATCATTCACTGCGGAGGCTGTATGCTCAACGCCAAGGAAATGCTTCACAGGCAAAGCTGCGCAGCCGCCCAAGGGGTACCGATAACCAACTATGGCATACTGATTTCCTACATGAACGGTATATTGAAAAGGACGCTCAGGGTGTTTCCTGAGATTGCGCAACTGCTTTAAAGACTAATGAGGGGCGGGCCTGCTTGGCCCACCCCTTGTCAGCGCGAAAAAACCGGTATTTTAATACGGGTTTACCCTTTTACAACATGGCGTTTGCCATGAAAGCCCCGCAAAGGCACAAGGCGCTGTAAAGCTTATCATTTTTACAGACGAATACCGCTAAGACTTAACGGCCGTCAAACGGCTTTAACCCCTCGCCTTTCCCTGTTATGGATCCGCCGCTTACGCCCTGACGGATTATAGCAGCGAATACCGCCATGCCCCGTCTTCCTTATGATAATAAAACTCGCTGATAGAATCTGAAAGGAACACCTTTAGCATATCAAGAAAATCTTTGGCCAGCTTTAAATCCTTAAGCTTCTCCTTTTTAACCCAGAACACCTCGCCCTCATCCGATGAGCGCAGCTTGCCAGCATAGCTGTCTGCTCTGAATAGGGCTACGACATATCTTTCGTCCCGCTTGGTCTGAAACTGCTTGATCCCGCATAGCCTTGGGCTATTTACCGTAAGTCCGGTTTCCTCGTATACCTCCCGTATGGCGGCCCCAACAAAGGACTCGCCCCTTTCAACATGTCCCCCAGGGAATGTAACGCCAGGCCAATCCTCGCTTACCCTGTCCTGCACAAGGATACTCCCGTCAGGACCTTCGACCATGCACAGGCATGTAAATATAGCGCTTTCGCTTCTGCTCATCCCAAAGTTTCCTCTCTCCTCTATACCTTAATTTGCCGGCGTACTGAAAACCCAGCTTGGAGCGCTTTGGGTTTTGCCTTGCGCCCTCGTTTTTATTCGCTTTTTACTCGCTGTTTTTCACAAAATCGATAAGCTGCCTAAGGTCGCTTATCTCCCACTCATTTCGCGGCTCCCTATCCCTGACTATGTTGAACGCGGTGAATCCAAGCGCCCTTGCGCCGTCGGCTTCAATGTCATAGTCATCGACGTATATGCTTTGTGACGCATCTACTCCCAGCTCTTTAAGCGCCGCCTGATAGATCTTAGGATCAGGTTTCATCACGCCTATAAGATCCGAACATATGAAACAGTCGAAGTATTCGGCTATACCTATCTCGTCAAGCGTTGCCCTCAGCGACGGAGCGGTGTCGCTTATCACGCCCATCCTGTATCCATTTCGCCTGAAATATTCAAGCGCTTCCACCGTTTCAGGATATGGAATGATGCTTTTGCACCACAGCCTTGTAAACAAAAGCCCCGCCTTTTCCTTAACGCTTTCGGTTATCCCTTCCTCACGGAGCAGCACCTGATAGTAGTGAATGTAAAATCGCCGCTCCTCCGCAAGGTCGTAAAAGCCTCCGTCCGGCCTGCCCGCCAGCTCATGCAGTGCCATCGCCTTCTCATGGTTCATTACATACGGCTTTTTTGTCCAGCCCTCAATCGTCTTCTTTTCCCATTCGGTTTTGGCAGGATTCTTTCTGGTAAGGGTGTTGTCACGGTCAAAAAATATCGCCTTGTACTTCATGTGTTGCTCCTTATTGAGTCGGCGGGTTTTACAGTAATCCACCTTTGCAGTAAGCCAATACCTGAACCTGCAGGTCTGACCTTACGAGCATATGGCTGATGTGGCAGGGGCGCCGCGTATGCCTTATATATAATTAGTCACAACGGATTCGCGGTAAATCCAGTTTATTCGCGTTAACTCCATGTTGGACAGTTTGGCGCCAATAGTCAGCCCTAAGATACTGATGCTCAGCAGCGCCCCATATTGAACAAACAGACCGTACCGGAAGCGCTGTTGCTCCCGGCCTAGTCAGCGTACGGGATTAACGTTTTTATCCTTTAGTATGACGTCATGCGCGCCGCCCTCGACTATGCTTACCGACGAAACAAGCGTGAGCTTTGCACTGCGCTGAAGCTCCGGTACTGAAAGCGCGCCGCAGTTGCACATGGTTGAACGCATCTTGCTGAGGGTTATTCCAAGGTTGTCGCGCAGCCGTCCCGCATATGGAACATACGAATCCACGCCTTCCTCAAACGACAGCTTAGCCGCCCCACCTGTGTCATAGCGCTGCCAGTTGCGCGCGCGCGCCGAGCCTTCCCCCCAATATTCCTTCATATAGTTTCCATTCACCATTACCTTTGCTGTGGGGCTTTCGTCAAATCTGGAGAAGTATCTGCCCAGCATGCAGAAATCAGCCCCCATAGCCAGCGCCAGGGTAATGTGATAATCATGCACTATGCCGCCGTCTGAACAGATTGGCACATAGATACCGGTTTCTTCAAAATATTCGTCGCGGGCCTTCGCGACCTCTATAACGGAGGTAGCCTGTCCGCGGCCAATCCCCTTTGTCTCACGGGTTATGCATATGGACCCTCCGCCTATTCCAACCTTAACAAAGTCGGCTCCCGCATCGGCAAGGAAGCGGAACCCCTCCCTGTCAACCACGTTTCCGGCGCCTACCTTGACCGTATCGCCGTATCTGCCGCGAATATACTCTATGGTCCCCTTCTGCCATTGTGAAAAACCCTCGGACGAATCTATGCACAGGATATCGGCGCCGGCCTCCACCAGGGCCGGAACGCGCTCGGCATAGTCCCTTGTGTTTATTCCCGCGCCTACTACGTAACGCTTATGTGAATCAAGCAGTTCATATGGGTTTTCTTTGTGTATATCGTAGTCCTTTCTGAAAACCATCGCAACCAGCCGTTGTTCATCGTCCAGTATGGGCAGCGCGTTTAATTTGTTGTCCCATATAATGTCGTTCGCCTCACTCAGGCTTATTCCCTCTTTTGCATGGATGATGTGCTCAATAGGAGTCATGAATTCACTGACCTTCGTATCCCTGCTCAGGCGGCTTACGCGGTAATCCCTGCTGGTGATTATCCCAAGAAGCCTTCCTCCCGGCATACCGTCGTCGGTAACCGCTACCGTAGAGTGTCCCGTGCGCTCCTTCAGCTCAAGGATATCCGCAAGGGTCTGGTCGGGGCGGATATTGGAATCGCTTGTTACGAAGCCGGCCTTATGGCTTTTTACACGACGCAGCATGGCCGCCTGCTGTTCAATGGACTGCGAACAATACAGGAACGATATCCCCCCCTCACGCGCGAGAGCGACGGCCATGCCGTCGTCGGATACCGACTGCATAATAGCCGATACAAGCGGGATATTGATGCTTAGCGATGGCGTCTCGCCTTTTTTAAATTTCGCTATCGGCGTTTTCAGTGATACGTTTGCGGGCACGCACTCGCTTGATGAGTATCCAGGCACCAGAAGGTACTCGCTGAATGTATGCGAAGGTTCGTCATAATAATAAGCCATCGTTTTCCTCCTATTTTTATTCTAGTGAACCAAAGTATACGGGTTTAAGAAAGGGATTTCAAGCGTAAACGCGTCAACATATCATATATTTTATGTCTTTCCCGTCGTCCGTCGGCGCTGGTGCGCATCCATTTGCTTCAGTCGCGCCCTGTGTCATAAGCGGACCGTATAGTAGGCGCCGCAGCCGCCGTTCATTTAGCCGTGTAAAATAGCCCGCGTATCGCATTGCTGAATGTTCCGACAGCTTTGAAGACGCGCTTGCATGGCCACTGTAAACAATCCATGCTGTAAATGTGACAATGTTGCGACATTGATTGTAAGGGGCTTTCAATGTGCTAAAATTATCGTTAAGAATTGATTGTGGAGGCGGGTATGCGTTTTGCCCTGCATAACTCCCGCATGCTGGAGTTCAGGAAACCTTTTGGAGCAGTGCATCCTAACGAGACGGTGCGGCTTTGGCTAAGGTTATCCGGATCTCTGCTTGACAGGTGCGAATTTGTGAGGCTCAGGCTGTGGATAGACGGCGGCGAGCGCATAGTAGACGGTGAAAGGGAGGACTTTGGCAGCTACGCCGATTTTTCGTTCACAGCGGTTATGCCTGGCCACACGGGCCTTGTCTGGTATTATTTTATAATCGGCGCCTCCGACGGCACCGTATATTACGGCGGAAGGACCGGCGAGGGTACCCTGTACAGCTATCCCCCCGATTCGTATCAGATAACCGTGTATGACCAAAGCTATAATACGCCCGAATGGTTCCGCGAAGGCGTTATGTACCAGATATTCCCCGATAGGTTCAACCGCTCCCCGAATCTTGGCGGGCTTGGGCGCATCGGCTATCACATGGCGCTTGGTAGAAAGGCTGTCCCGCATTACGACTGGAACGAGCCGCCGATGTATCTGCCCCTCCCGGGAGGAAAGGACTACGACCCGTGCGACTTCTATGGCGGCGATTTTGACGGAATACGGGATAAGCTCCCATATTTGAAGGATATCGGCGTTACATGCATATATCTTAATCCGGTATTTGAGTCGCCTTCAAACCATCGCTATAATACTGCGGATTATATGCGCACCGACCCCATCCTCGGCTCTGAGGACGATATCAGGCGGCTGGTGGACGAGGCTAAGGGGTACGGCATCCGCATTATGCTTGACGGGGTGTTCTCCCATACAGGCGACGACAGCGTATATTTTGACAGATATGGCCGGTATGGAGGAGATGGGGCGTATGCAAGCTGCGATTCGCCGTACAGAAAATGGTATTGTTTCGAACATTATCCCGATGATTATCGCTGCTGGTGGGGCTTCAAGACTCTCCCTGAGATCAACGAGAACGAACCCTCTTATATGGAGTTTGTCGGCAGGATGCTTGCGCACTGGGCCTCAATCGGCCTGACAAGCTGGCGCATTGACGTGGCAGACGAGCTGCCCGACAGTTTTATAAAAATGCTTCGATGCGTTATAAAATACAACGATCCCGAGGGCATACTTCTTGGCGAGGTATGGGAAGACGCGTCCAACAAGCACTCCATGGGAACCAGGCGGGAATACGTTGACGGTTTTGAGCTTGACAGCGCGATGGGGTATCCGTTTAGATCGGCCGTTATGGATTTTCTGCTTGGGCACATCGACGCATACGGTCTTAACCAAAGGCTTGGCTCGCTTTGCGAAAACTATCCCGAACCGTTTTTATACGCTCAGATGAATCTTCTGGGAAGCCATGATACCGTAAGGGTCCTAAGCGCGCTTGGGGGCGCGCCGGGCCGCGACGCGCTCACCAGGGAGCTCCAGGCGGAGTATTCGCTGTCAGCCGAGCAGATGCTTCTCGCTAAGCGCAGGCTGATACTGGCAACGGTTCTACAGGCGTCCATGCCAGGCGTCCCCTGCGTATATTACGGGGATGAGGCCGGAGTTGCGGGCATGGCGGATCCATTTAACCGCACAACGTTCCCCTGGGGGCGCGAGGATAAGGAGCTGTTTTTCGCGATTAGGGATATCATGCGCCTTAGAGCCGGCAACGCCGCGCTAAAGCGCGGCTGGTACGCGATGACCCCGCTGTGTCCCGATGCGTTCGCGATAATCAGATCGCATGGCACAGATTCCGTGATCGCGGCGGTAAACAGAGCCGGCCATGAGGTAAAGGTTGCGGTTTCCGGCGGCATGTTTGCCGAGGGCCCTTATTCGGGAATGTTTCCGGCCGACGGATTATACACCGATGCGCTGTCCAAGAAAACGTATCAATGTCAGGATGGCCGTATCGAATTGGCTCTGCCGCCTTTCTCCGGCGTGCTGCTTAAAACGAACGGTTAATATGTTGCCGGATTCCAAGTAAATAGTTTTAAGGAAGGGATTTTATCTATGCTTAGAGGACGCTATGGGCAGGACACTTTAAATTGGGTTCTCATCGCGCTGGGAATATTGTTTTCGATGGCGTCGATCTTGCTTTCGTCCGTATCCCCGATACTGTACGGAATGCTGTTCATGCTTTCCACGCTTGTTTTCGTACTGGCGCTGATCAGGATTTTTTCAAGGAATATATCGGCAAGACAAAGGGAGCTGAATGTTTTCATGGGCATCGTATACAAGATCAAATCCTGGTTCAGCCGCACGCTCGGCGCGGCAAGGGTCAGTAACCAGCAGCGCAAGATATACAGATTTTTTACCTGTCCGCAATGCTCGCAAAAGCTGCGTGTACCCAAAAATAAGGGGAAGGTCAGGATTACCTGCACCAAATGCGGGCATAGCTTCATAAAAAAGACATGACCACACACCCTTTAAATGATTATTTAAAGCAAATGGTGAAATCGTCTTGACAGCTTAAATTCAATGCGTTATACTCTTTGAAGCGTCAAAATTTATATAGGGAATGCGCTTGTAGCTCAGTGGATAGAGTGCCCGGCTACGAACCGGTAGGTCGCAGGTTCGAATCCTGCCAGGCGCGCCACCCAAGATCCTTGAGAAATCAAGGGTCTTTGTATTTACAAAAACCGCAAGACCGCACTTTTACCGCACTCGGCTACGCAAACATGGTTAAGCTGATAGCGCGGACACTTTAACAACGAGACTGTAATTGCCACCCTGGCTCAAACACCCATGTTTTGCGGCGCATGGGCGTAATATTTAACTTGCCGGCAACTTGCTGGTGAATGAAGTATATTTGAACAACCTGCTTATTTAGTATTCGGGTTACTTTGCGGACCACTATATACGGAGCCACAAGGCATGTTTCAACTTGCTAAAGCGCAAGAAGGGACGCTGCCCCTGCCAAAAAACAGCTCAGATCCAAACACACCGCGATACATCTTTATAAATGGGGTATTCGGTATTATCCGTTATAGGTGATAAAAACCCGCTTAAAAACGCATGAAACGCGCATTTTTATGTTATTTTTGTACAAATAAATTTGAAATTAAAAGAGGAGAATTCCAATGGGCCTATAAGCTTTATTCTGCTTCACCTCTAATTACTAAATGATATAAGGAGAAATACCGTTTATTTCTTTAGCTGAGCTTATGC